>JASIJW010000052.1:0-6256 GCA_030050035.1 Acidobacteriaceae bacterium
CTTTATTCCGGCACTCGCCAAAATCGAAGGGTATGCCCCAGTGTAGGTAGGAATATCCGTTGTATTGGCGTATGAGAATGGAAGTTTATAAAGTCGGGACAGTTGGCGTGAATAGTAGAACGAGCGGTAAAGTGTCTCTAGCGATGAGTATCCCGTAAGAAGGTTTGCATATTGTGCTGGAATGCCTATCTTGTCTCTCCGGATTAGTCCCAGGATCTCCTGCTGCTGTTTGGTCGAGCGAGTCGCTAGAAATTGCTCGAGGCTCCATGAGCCGTCTGTAGAGAACCGGAAGCGTGGCTGTCTCTTGATCATAGCTACTGCTTCGTCAAGTGTGCGGGCTTGGATCTCAGCAACTTTTCCTCTGTAGTCGGTATAACCGACATCCAAGTGAGTATGGGGAATAACAAAAAGCGTCCACTTTCGGGCAGCGGTCAATGAGAGGTGCAGGCTTAACTGAGCACCATCGCCAACTTTTATGTCAGCAGGACGCGTTCCGTCCCACTCGGGAACCTCAAAGCGAACCCGCTCTTCCCCACAACTCTTTCGCGCCGCAATTCGCTTGGTGTATTCCCGTCCGTTGAAGGCGAGCGTAATGTCTTCCGCATCAGACGCCTGTCCAAAGCGCAGAAAGACTTCCACAATTTCAACAAGATGCCCGAATTTCAGCTTATAAAATTCAGTTGGCACCGCTAAAGCAGTGATGATACCTGCCTTGTGATTAAGATCCGGATCATTTGAAAGAGTTATCGAATCGTAATAGACACTCGCTTTAACGCCTGGCTGTACAGGTTCCCGATCTTGCTTTACTGCGGTCAGGCTGATTATATTTGCACCCTGCCTAAGGTATTGTGGTGGTATATCGATACTTAGGTCATAGGATGAATATGCCGCATCGAAGATAGACTGGGCATCTCCGAGAAAATAGCTAAGCTTTGGGTGGAGATAGTAGACGCCTTCGTGGCCATTGATTGCGATCTGAAGGCTTGGAATCTCCGGAGTGTAGGTCAGAGTCGAAAGATCCAGTGAAAAGGTGCCGCGAGGAAGCGCCTTTAGATCGAAGGTGATAGTGTAAGTCGCTCCGACGTCTTGTTCGGCTGGCCAATCTTTAGTCCAATCGCTTTTGCCAGCCTCATACAGCACATTGCTCTTTTGATGCGCGGTGAACTCTAAAGATGAATGATCCTTTCGGCCGATCTGCCAAATCGTTGCAGACTGAGAATAGGCTGGCGAGATTATCAGACTAAAGATCAGCGTAATCCAGAAGCAAGTTTGATGCTTCATAGGGGGTCCTCGCATTTCGAACGTGTTTGGCCCTGTTGACCCTCTGCTGAAGGTTGCAGAAACCAAATGATGCTGAAACTGTTTTGGCCTTCGCAGAGCTCAGATGACCGACATCGGACCGATGGGACTTGCCCGGCTGGCACCGGAAGCCAGTTGGTCGTTTTGCCTGCGCGGCGAAGGAAGTTCAGCAAAGGGCAATTCACGCAGCTGCAGTGTTTGGCCATACTCTTCTTGCTGCGCTACGGACATTAGGTCTGCAGCGAAGCCCAGATCCATTTGGGATGAACATACGGGGTTGCATCTTGCCCTACATCTGAACTCCTTTCCTGGCTACACTACGTTGTATTTTTTCTGGCCTGACTCGACGCATCCCAAATTGCATGAGTAATGAGCGAGGTGGCGCAAGATAAGGCGCATCAGCGGCGATCGATTTTAGAGCCAAAAATTGCTTGGCTCGACCTGACCTGCCTTTGCGTTGTCTCATCCAGCGATAAAGTGAAGTCAGGCGCATTCGCGCCGGTCCCAGCCACTCGCTCAGATCGCTGAGCGAGTGGCTGGCTTCTGTTATGACTCATTTCTGAAAGGTTGCAGGTGGATGCCTGTAGATCGTCACAATCGTTAATCTGCTTCAGCTTATGGCGTAGACTTCTGGGGTCACAGTAGACAGATCGACTGGGAACGCGTAGGCACAGACCTGAATCTTCGGTGTGGCCGAGGTGGGCAGGTTGACAAGCAGCGAGACCGTATGAGCGGTTGAGTCGAGCACGATCTCTTGGGAGGCGATGTCATTGACGCCGTTCCAGACGCAGAGGTAGATCTTTCCTTCTGTCCCGGTGAGGCCGGAGAGGCTGAACACATAGGGGAAGGGGCCACCAGTTGACGGAGTTGTAAAGGGACACACCCACTCGATCCAGGATATGAGCCCATATCCTCCTCCCTGTGTGGCGACACCGGCGGATGGAACTGGGAACGACAACGCATAGGGGCCCGGCGCCGTTGTGGGGGTGACGGTGTTAGGGGAGGTGGGCGTGTTGGGGTTGACGTTGGCGACGAGGTTGGAACCGGTGATCCCCAGGACCGCTGCCCCAGTTGGAAGCGTGGCATATGTGACGGCTGTTGTGACAGTGCTGCCGTTGTAGGTGAGGCGAAGCGACGTAACGGTCAGAGTGTCCTCGCTTCCGGCCACGAAGCGTACCCACAGGTGTTCGGTGGGGAAGGTTATGTAATTCGACATATCAGCGACGAGTGTCCCGATCTCGCCAGAAGAAGTATCTATCGTGCCCACCGTTGACCAGCTTGACGCGTTCGTGCTGGCTTCGACCGTGCCGGTGCCAATCGCTGTCATGGTCAATATCGCCCTTGTGCAAGATTCAACATTGAACTCGTAGGCCCAATTGCCGTCGGTGACTTGGCGGGCTTGCACGTTGGTTGTTCCGTTGTTGTACAGGACGGGTATAGAGTCCTGGTCCCCGACCCCAAGGAAGTACGGGTCGATGTTGACGGAGGTGGCCAAGCCGAGCAGGGTGGTTCCAAGCAGACCGTTGCTCCACGCTGTTTGTTGGAGGGAGACTAACTGGCTGGGAAGGACGAACTGGACGGTCAGGCCGGGATAGCTGGCGCTAACGATTGATTCGGCATCTTCGTAGGTAGTATTGTTGCCGAGCGCGACCACGACGAACAATGGCAGAGACGGGTTGGTGCTGGCGGCGCCGATAATGCCCGACGTGGCATAGGTGACCGGCGCCGATGAGGGCGATCCGGTCGGCGCATATCCGCCGATTGTGGTTACTGGCTTCCCGTTGATCCATGTCGGCTCACCCACGGGGTATAGGCCGGGAGGCGATGTGTAGCCGAAGAAGTGGCCATTTGGGGCATTTGTGCCGTGCAGCAGATACCAAAGGCCGGAGCTCGTCTCGGTGTATACCGGCGGCAGTTCGGACATATTTTGCGAGACGCGCAGGTTGCCGTTGTTGAGTGCGTCTTGCGCACTGGTGAAGTACGCGCTCTGGTTAGAAGTACCGACCAACGACGAGAGATTGGGATAGCCGAACGGCAACCACCCGACCATCTCGTCGTAAGAGTTGAGGGCGCTGTTGAAGTAGTAATAGGCCAGGCCCGGCGTAAAGGACGGAGCCATGCCTTGCATCGACCAGCCCACCGGCACCGGATCCGCGCCCGCTCCTCCCCCTGATGCGAGGTGGTTCGTGTCTATCCATCGCCCCTCGTGAAACTGCAAGAGGACTCCGGGGTTGTCGCCGTCCGTGAAGACGATGGAGACGTAGACGGTACTGTCTGAAAGGGTCGGAGCGGCGGGTCCCGCGGACTGCACCGCCGTTGTCCGGATTGCGTTGTGCACGGTGAGGTTCTGGGTCGGAAGCCCGGGTGAGTCTGCGGCGAAAAACGCCAGCCCGTTCTGGCTGGCCAGGATCGCCATCGATGGCTCGTTGTCGCTCCAACCGAACATGGTTGACGTGCCTCCGCTCGGCGCGCTGGCCAGGATCGAATCGATCAGCGTGCCATCCTGCGTAGTGCCCGATGACGGCAAATTGGAGAAGCTCATGGTGCTCAGAGACGCGCACCAGGGAAACGATTTGGCATACACAGCGTAGTCGCGTGGCGTCGTGATCAGCGTGTCCTCAAAGCCGCTGGACATGTCCCCCACGGACAGCAGCGCGAGTGTCTCTGGCACGGTCGTGCCGAGCTCCGACAGGGCCCACGTGTAGGCGTCGATCGCCGATGAGAGGGTGCTCAGGTCAATTGATCCGGTACCTGATGTGGGATATTGCGTGAGATTGGGGGCAAGAAGCGTGGCGTCAGACGTGGAGCTGAACGCCGCCACGCCTAGCAGCCAGGCCAACATATTCGCGACGTTGATGGTAGCAGGTACGTCTGGGTTCCAGACGACGTACTCGGTCACAACACTCATCTGAGACAACGCGGCGATGTCCGTGTATGCGCCGCCGGTATTGATTGTCAAGCCGCTGACCTGCGCGGCGTAGATCGCAGGCCACGAACTGACGTCGTCTCCTGAGGGGGAAAGGTAGACCGCTTCGCCGCCACTCGCACACAAGCTGTTGGCCAGACCCTGCAATATGGTCAAGGCCGCTATCTGAGCGGTAGTAAGTTGGCCGTTGCTACCGGTGTTTACGTCCACGACCAACAACGACCCCGGCGTCGCGGGTGGGGTTGGCAGCCATCCCCAACTCGTGTCCAGACTAGATGTCGCCTTGACACGAGTTGAGGATGCCAGGTCAGCACCAACCAGTCCTCCCAAGGCGCCCAGCCCTACACGCAGCCCGGCGCGCGCCGCGAATCCCTGGCCGGTCACCTTCAGGAACCGCCGCCTACTCCACATTGCCTGCAAGAAACCCTTCTTCCGCTCGTCCATCGCCTTAGATCCTTTCCCGGCGAGCTTTCAGCTCGCCGGCGACTCATTTGACGCACACGGAGATTACTGCTATCCGAAAACAATCATCGGATAACCTGCTTGTTGGCTGAACGCGCGACAGCGTCTCTCGCCGCTAGAAGATGTACTTCAGAGACAGTTGGAAGAAGCGTGCATCCGGAGTATAGTTCTGAAAAGTTCTCGGGGCAGTGATCAGGCCTCCGTTATTGCCATCGTTGGCAGTGCTTGGAGTGTTATATGCAGGAGTATTGAGCAAGTTAAAAGCGTCGGCGCGAAACTCCATGCGCTGCTCACGATATGTGATGAAGTCCTTAAAGAGCGACATATTGATGCGCTCCCATCCCGGCCCTGGAACATCATTGCGGCGGCCGCCCTGATATTGGAGTACCTGGGAAAGGCTGGTAATCTGCGAACCTGATCCCGATGTGGGTATCGTGGTGCCGTTCAGTGGGTTAGCAAAAGCACACGGGTTATACCAGTGCGTTTTATTCCGCGTGCTTGTTGCACAAGTAATTGTGGGATTAGTCGAATTCGGAGACCCACCGACCTTGAAGGGATTTCCAATCGGGATTGCATACGGACCGAGACCGCCGGCTGCCGTGATGCCCGAAATGCCCACGGTAAACGGCTCTCCCGTCTGGGCCACAAACGTGAGGTCGGATGCCCATCCGCCGATGACTTGATTGAGAATGGAGCCATGATTCAGCCACTTACGACCTTGCCCAAAGGGCAGCTCATAGTAACCATTGAAGGTGAGGCGTTGGCGCACATCAAAAACGGAGTTGCTATAGGCTTCACTGATCGGCAGCAGATTGGTGTTGGTGTATGCGGTGTCAGTTGTTTCCGGCGTAGGAGCGTCGTCTAACGAATGGGACCAGGTATAGGTGGCCAGGAAATTCAAGCCGTTGGAGTAGCGCTTTTCGATCTTGGCCTGCAGAGAATTGTAGTCGGACATTCCCACGGGCGCAGTCAGACCAGTGCCAGTAGTCAGCTTTGGAAATGGAACAACCGTTTGCACGCTGATATTCGGGTTAATAACCGCCTCCGCACTGTTCTGATAAAGCACTACCTGGAGATGCCTGGCCACAGTGCCGACATATCCCACTGAAGCAACCAGATTGTTAGACAGACTGCGTTCAACTGTAAAATTTTCTGCCAGTGAATAGGGCGACTTGCTAATTGCAGGAACACCATATGCCAGAAGGGTCGAGATGTAGTTCCCCAGCCCGGCAGCAATGGCTGCTGAATAGCCGCTCTCGAGCGTTAGCCCGGTGCTTTGGCAGTTGCCATAACCCGCTTTACAACTAGGCGCTGGAAAACCGACGGTGAACTCGAATGGATAGTTGTCGCCTATGTTTGATCCGCCTCCCCTATTCTCCAAATCGCCATAGAAGACGCCAAATCCTGCGCGCGCGACTGTTTTCGTGCCCAATTGATAAGAAAGGCCAACGCGCGGCGCAAAACTATCTTTCGGAGTGGTGGTCAAAGCAGGATTATTGACATACTGCGGCGTGATGTTTTCCGCGGTCAACAAGTTAGTAAATACAGAGGACAGCGGGACATTTTCAT
>JASIJW010000436.1:0-6796 GCA_030050035.1 Acidobacteriaceae bacterium
TTGCGCAGTCTGTCGCAGGCTTCGTCCAGCTCGGCATCCTGCTTGGCGAAGCAGAAGCGCAGCAGGTTCTCGCCGCGGCCCGGCCGGAAGAAGGCAGATCCCGCTACTGAGGCCACGCCGGTGCGCGCCATCAGCGCGCGGGCTTTTTCGGCAGCGGTCTTGCCAGGCAGATGCTCGGCCCGCGCCAGGATGTAATAAGCGCCGGGCGGGATCAGTGGATCCATCCCCGCGGCTTCGAGCGCCGACACCAGCCGCTCGCGCTTCGCCTCGTGATCGGCCGCAAGCTGGCGATAAAACTCCGGCGGCAACTGCTCAAGCCCCGCAGCTACGCCGTGCTGCAGCGGCGCCGGCGAGCAGACGTAGATAAGGTCATGGAAATGAGCCATGGCCGGCATCCAGCGCGCGTCGGCCGCCGAGTATCCCACGCGCCAGCCGGTCACCGAATACGTCTTGCTGAACCCCGACACAACAATCGTGCGTTCGCGCATGCCGTCGAGCGTGGCCGGGCAGATGTGCTTTGCGCCGTCGTAAACGAAGTACTCGTAGATCTCATCCGTGATGAGGAACAGGTCGTGGTGTTTGCAAAGGGCAGCGACCTCTTCGAGCTCCGGCAAGGAAAAAATCTTTCCGCTAGGATTGGCCGGCGTGTTCAGCAGGATGGCGCGTGTGCGCGGCGTGACCGCGGCGCGCAAGGCGTCGGTATCGAGCTGCCAATCGGGCTCGGCCAGCGGCACAATCACCGGCACGGCCCGTATCGACTTGAGCGCGTTCACATGGTAACCGTAGAACGGCTCGAAGAGGATAACCTCGTCGCCGGCGTTGAGCAGCGCCATGGCCGCAACGTGCAGGCCGGCGGTCGCGCCCGAGGTGACCATCACTTCGCGCTCGGCGTCGTAGCGCAGGCAGTAGTCGTGCATCTGCTTGGCGGCAATCGCCTCGCGCAGCCGGTCGGTTCCGTCGCAGCGCGTGTAGATGTTGCGGCCGTCACGCATCGCCTCAACTGCCGCTGCTTCCACCACGGCAGGAACGGGCGTATCGCACACTCCCTGCGCCAGATTGATGCCGCCCATGCGATCGCACTCGGTGGTCATGGCGCGAATTTCCGACTGAAACGTATGCGGTGCAAGCTCGCTCAGCGCGAGCCGCGACCCCGAACAAGACACGGAACTCGAAGCGGCCTGGGTTATGGTCCCCGACATGCAGTGAAACTCCTCTCTCTATATTGCCTGATGCACGGCGCCCGAGGTCGGCCTGCATCGTCTTGTGCAGCGGTTGCATCGTACAACTGCGAAAGCTGAACCGAACTGTTGCAGCTCATTCGCGCATTGTGCCTGCACTGAAATTGCATACGCGCAATATCAAAAATCGGACAGGCTGTGCTATCAAAATTGGCGAATGAAGAGCAAAATCGCCCAGCTATGGATGCTCATTTCGTGCCATAATGACCGTTGACGGCGCGCTCCGGTCGCGCGTTGACTCGAAATTCAACCTCGCCGCTCCGGGCACCGTTCCAGAAAAATCAGCATCCGTTTGCTTTGCTCCCCAGGTTACTGGCATGCTGCTCACGAAGGGTCAAAAGGTTTTGATTGTTGACGATGAACGGTGGACATCGGACACCCTCGCTACCATTTTCAACATCGCCGGTTACGAAGCCTTAGCAACCTACTCTGCCGAAGAGGCCCTCGAAATCATCAATACTTGGCAACCGGCGCTGGTTATCGTCGATGTGGTGCTGCCCCGGATGAACGGAATCGACCTGGCCATCGATCTCGCCGGCCGCTGTCCCGCCTGCCAAATTCTTCTCTTTTCGGGCAATCCCAGCACCGCGCAACTTGCGCGCGCTGCGGCGCAGGCCGGTCATCCTTTTGAGATTCTCGAGAAACCTGTGCATCCCGACTTGATGCTTGAGCGCGCCTCGCACCTTCTCTCCGTCCACTAAGTTTTGCATTCTGCGAGTGCTTTCGCCGAACACCCGGCCTGTTTCTGTTCGACGCGCCCCCGTTATCGCGGCGCTACTCCAGAAATTCCCGCACAAATGGGTTTTGGCAATGGACGAGATCGTGCAGGCTTCCATCGAAGATCAGCCGGCCCTCCTCGAGCATCAGGAAGCTTGTTCCCGCAACTGTATCGCCGCTGGGCAAGGGCACTGCCGCACCACGCTGTGCGTCATACCGGTGCGTGCACAGCATGAAGGCATCCTGCAGCCGGTGTGTGACCAGCAGCGACGGTGTCGCGTGCACATCGCGCTCCTTCATGATCAGTTCCATGATGGTCGTCGAAGTCACAGGATCGAGGCCGCCCGTTGGCGAATCGTAAAGCAGAAGCTCGGGATGGTTGATGAGCGCGCGCGCAATGGCCACGCGCCGGCGCATGCCGCCGGAAAGGCTGGCTGGAAAGAGCGAGAACGTCTCTTCCAACTCGACGAAGCTCAGCGCCTGGCGCACGCGCGCGTCGATCTCGTCGTCGGGAATCGTCGGGTCCTGAATCAGTTGGTACGCGACGTTATCGCGCACCGAGAGCGAGTCGAACAGCGCGCCCTCCTGAAAGACCATCCCAGTGCGCGCGCGCAGGGGAAAAAGCTGGTCTTCAGGCATCGACGTAATCTCCTCGTTGAAGAGCCGCACGCTGCCCTGCTCAGGCCGTATCAGGCCGTTGATCACCTTGAGCAGCACGCTTTTGCCCACGCCTGCCGGGCCCAGCAGGATGCGCGTTTCACCCCGCGCCACCTTGAAGCTGATGTCCTCAAGCACGGGCCTGTCAAAGGAAACCGCGACGTGATTCACCTCCACCACCGGCCCGCCTGCGGCTGGCCGAGGTACCTGGGTTGCCGAAGCTGGCGTCGCGCTCATGATTTATGAACCAAAAATGGTCAGCAGCACGCGTGTCGTCAGGAAGTCCACAAAAATGATCAGCACCGAGGCGACGACGACCGCAGAAATTGTCGACCGGCCCACTCCCTGCGTACCTCCTGTGGTCCGCATGCCATAAAAGCAGCCGATCGAGCTGAGGATGTATCCAAAGAGCAGCGGCTTGACCAGCCCCTGGATAATGTCCGGATGACGCAACCGCTCGTAAGCCATGTGGAAATATTGCGTTCCGTTCTGGTGGCTCAGGAACACGGTGACCGCTGCGCCGCCGAGGATGCCGCAGGCATCGGCCACGATGGTGAGGAAGAACAGCATGGCGATGCTGGCGTAGATGCGCGGCGTCACCAGCTTGCGCAGCGGGTCCACGCCCAGAGCGCGCATGGCGTCAATCTGTTCGGTTACCACCATCGATCCCAGCTCGCTGGCCATCGAGGACGCGTTCCGGCCCGAGACCATCACTCCGGTAAGCACCGGGCCCAGTTCGCGGATCATGGTGAGGGAAACGAATTGGCCGGTAACTGCCGTGGCTCCAAAGGCCGCCAGTGTGGAAGCCGACTGCAGCGCCAGCACGCCGCCGGTAAAGAAACCCGACAGCAGCACAATTGCGATCGAACCCACGCCGATGATGTCCGACTGCAGTAGAAAGTCCGTCCAGTAAATCGGGGGACGAAAGAGATTTACCATCGCCCGCGCGGCGAACAGGGAATAATCCTGAACGGTAAGAACGATTTGCTTGGCGCTACGGTCGATCGCGTTTATCGCCATGGGTTTTGCCGGCCTGCCAGCGGATGCGGCCCCTTTCGGCACACGATTCGCTAGGGTCAGGATAGCGCATTGGCCGGAGGTGTAAACTCCTCAAAAACCTCAGGAACCTCTCGTCGCATCCCGTTTCGGAGACACACCCGCGCTCTCCCTCTGCATCCAAGATGCTTGAAAGGCTCCATGAGAGGGAGGAAGGGTGCAGCGCTTTCGTATACGGCTGATTCTAGCCTTGATCGCAGGTGTGACGGTGATCTCCGTCGCCTCAACGTACTTTGATGTACTGGCGCACCGTCATGTTTTGCGGCTGCAACTGGATCGGCAAACAAGATGGATGGCGATGAGCATCCTTCCCGGCGTGCAAGGCGCCGTCACGAGCGGCGATCCTGCCGCGCTGGCGCGCCTGACGCAGCAACTGAAAAACAGCACTGGTGCACTGGGCCTCGCTGTTTACGATGCTCATGGAAATCTGCTCACTAGCGCGGGTCCGGATCCGGTGATGCGTTCGCTCACCCGCGGCGCCATTACGCACACGCTGGTTAGGCAGGGCGAAGTCAGCGACTTCAGCGGCAACGGCCACTGGGAGTGGCTGGAGCACACCGTGCCGCTGCGCGATGCCGGCGGCCACATCTCCGGCGCGATGGCCATCGTCACTGACGCCGGCTATATCCGCGACGACGCAAACGCGTTCTGGCGAAGGATGTTCTGGCGCATTGCCGCGCTGGTTCTGCTGATCGTGGCCATCACGGCCGGCATGGTGAGCTGGTTCCTGCTGCGGCCCATCGGCCGCATTGCCGAGCGGCTGCGGAGGCTCCGCACGGGCAAGAGCATCGAGCCGGTCTCGGGCGACCTGGCGCTCTTTACGCCCATCGCCCGCGAAGTGGAAACCATCGCCGAGAGCCTGAAGGCCGCGCGCGCCGCAGCAGCAACTGAGGCGCGCCTGCGCGAGTCCGGCGATCCCTGGTGGACGGCCGAAAAGCTCGCTCTTCATATTCGCAGCCACTCCAGATACAGCCGGATCTTCGTTGTATCCAACCGCGAGCCATACATGCATGTGCGCCGCGGCCGAGCACTGGAGTGCGTTGTGCCGCCAAGCGGACTGGTGACGGCTCTCGAGCCTATCCTGCGCGCCTGCGATGGCGTGTGGGTAGCTTCAGGCAATGGTGACGGTGACACCATGGCGGTCGACGAGTTCGATCATCTGCGCGTCCCGCCCGATGACCCCAAGTACACCCTGCGCCGCGTCTGGCTCACGGAAGAAGAGGAAGCGCAGTATTACGACGGTTTTGCCAATGAGGGGCTGTGGCCGCTCTGCCACATCGCCCACACGCGCCCCATCTTCCGGCAGGGCGACTGGGAGTGCTACCAGAACATCAACGAGCGCTTTGCCCGCGCGCTGCTGGCAGAGATGAAGAACTCGGCCGATCCTATCGTCTTCGCGCAGGATTACCACTTCGCCCTGCTGCCGCAGATCGTTAAGCGCGCCCGTCCCGACGCCCGCGTTGCCATCTTCTGGCATATCCCGTGGCCCAACCCGGAGGCCTTCGGCATTTGCCCATGGCAAAACGAGATTCTCGATGGCATGCTGGGAGCCGATCTCATCGGTTTTCACATCCCGCTGCACTGTCACAATTTCCTTGCCACCGTGGATCGCGCCTTGGAAGCGCGTACCAGCCACGAGCACCTGACCACGAGCCGCCGTGGTCACCTGACCACAGTGCGCCCCTACCCGGTGAGCGTGGCCTGCGAGGGCTCGATGCACCCCCCCGAAACTCCGGAGGCCCAGCACGAGCAGGAGCAGGCTGCACTGCGCGGAAAGCAGCTCGAACCTTTCGGCGTGCGCGCCGAGTATCTCGCCGTCGGCGTTGACCGGCTGGATTACACCAAAGGAATTGTTGAGCGGCTCATGGCGCTCGAGCAGCTCCTCGAGGAACGGCCCTGGTACCGCGACCGGCTCACGCTGCTGCAGATTGCGGCGCCCAGCCGCACCCGCATCTCCACCTACGTCGATCTGCGCCTGCGCGTGGAAGAAACCGCCGAGCGCATCAACGCCCGCTACCAGACGGCGCGCTGGAAGCCGGTCATCCTCATCGAGCGGCAATGCAATCACAACGAAGTGGCGCAGTGGTATCGAGCGGCTGACCTCTGCCTCGTTACCTCGCTGCACGACGGCATGAACCTGGTGGCGAAGGAATTCGTGGCCGAGCGAAACGACGAAGACGGCGCCCTGGTGCTCAGCAGGTTCGCCGGCGCGGCAGGTGAGTTGGCAGACGCGCTGCTCGTCAATCCCTACGACATTTCCGGCGTCGCCGAGGCCATGCACCGCGGCCTGCAGATGAGCCGTTCCGAGCGCCGCGAACGCATGCGGCGCATGCGCCGCCAGGTCATGGAGCATAACATTTATCTGTGGGCTGCAAACATTCTCGGCGATCTGCGCGAACTGCGCATGGAAGACGAGGAGCCGCCTGCAGCGGCCCAGAACACTCCACCGGGGTATTTGGCCGGCGAAGAGCTGCAAAGAAGGACCGCGTAGAAATTTTGTTATTCTGACAGTTCGCAAGTCGAGTTTAGATTGTCATCCTGAGCGGAGCATGGCCGCTTTTGGGCCATGCGGAGTGAAGGATCTGCGGTTGCATTTCTGCTTGCTCCGAGGCATTCATTCTGCAAGAGCCACACGCTATTCTCGACCGCTTCTTCCGCGCCTTCACCTCATCGCGCCAGCCGCTGATGCTCATCGATTACGACGGCACGCTCGCGCCATTCCACATCGACCGTTTCGAGGCCGTTCCCTGGCCGGGAATTCGAGCCGCCCTGCAACTGATCCAAAACCAGAAAAAAACGCGAATCATCGTCGTCAGCGGCCGGCCGGCTGCAGAAGTTGCGCCGCTGCTTGGTCTTGCCGAGCCGGTTGAAGTGTGGGGTTTGCACGGCTTCGAGCGGTTACTCGCCAACGGCCGGCGCGAGCTCGAGGAACTTCCTCGGCCCGTGCGCCAAAAGCTCGACTACCTCATCGCCGTGCTGCGCCGCGATAGCTTTGGCGCGCTTCTCGAAGAGAAGCCCAACGCCGTCGTCCTTCACTGGCGCGGAGCTGCGCCCAGCGAGGCAAATGATATCGAGAGCCGCGCCCGCGCCCTGTTCGAACCGGCCGCGCAGGAGCTCGCCCTGAAGTT
>JASIJW010000437.1:0-3471 GCA_030050035.1 Acidobacteriaceae bacterium
CTGGTGCTAGGGAAACGTGGCGTCAGCGCGCCAAAGGGCATGCTGCCCAGCTTTCCCGCGTCGACGTGGCCCAACCTCTACACCATCGTCACCGGCCTTTATCCCGGACATCACGGCATCGTTGCCGATGCGTTTCTCGATCCTGTTCGTCAGGCGCGCTTCGCCGCCGGCGACAAATCCTCAGAAGATAGTTCCGCAAAGGACGGAACGTGGTACGGCGGCATGCCGCTGTGGTCGCTCGCCGAGCGCAGCGGCATACGTACCGCCTGCATCGACTGGCCCGGCTGCGCCGCGCAAATTGCCGGAGCGCGTCCTGCGCATCTTGCTCGGGAGGAGATCGCCGGCGATGAAGTGCGCGTTCGCCAAATTGCTGCATGGCTGCGCCTGCCTGAACCCGATCGACCGCGCCTCATTCTCGCCTACTTCGATGAAGCCGATGAGGCCGGAAGAAAATACGGCCCCGACGCGCCGGAGACCCGCGCCGCCGTGCGCCGCGTGGACGCCCTTATCGGCAGATTGCAGACCGCGGTCAACGCCACTCGCCTGCCAATCGATTTGGTCGTCGTCAGCGATCATGGCATGGCGAAGAGCGAAGGTGCACAGGAGTCGCTAGACCAGTTTGCCGACCTCAACGGCTTCGACACAGAAGGCGCGTTGCTCTACGGCAAATCCGAAGAAGATCGAATCCGCGTCTACAATCAGCTCAAAAAAGCTACGTCCGACTTTTTTGCCTTCCGTCTCAAGAACCTTCCCGCGGGCCTGCATCTCGATGGCAACCCGCGCATCGGCGATCCGGTGATCGTGCCGACCGGCGCATATTCGATTAGCGCGCACCTCGATCTACATTCAGATCGGGGAATCGACGGCCTCGACCCGCGCACCGTCCCGGCGATGAAGGCCATCTTCTTCGCCGCTGGACCGGATATAGTGGAAGGGACCACCGTTGCACCGTTTGAGAACGTGAATCTCTACCCCTGGCTCGCTCACCTTCTGGGCCTTACCCCGCCCAAAACCGATGGCAGCCTGAATATTCTGTCGGGAACATTGCGCGACGGCGGCGAAAAACAGTGATCAGTGTTCAGCACAGCTCCCAGTCGTGAACTGTTCGCTGTGAATTGAGAACTGTGAACTAAGGCTTGGAGCATTCGATGGGTGTGGTTCTTGGAATTGACGGCGGCGGCACCAACACGCGTGCGGCTATTGTTGCCGATGGAAAAGTTGTTGCGAGCGCGCAAAACGGTTCTATCAAGCGGCTGCGCGTGGGCGCAGAAATAGCGGAAACGAATCTGCGCGCCCTGCTCAAGGATGTCTTCTCGCAGCCCGGCGTCAAGAGCGTGGATGCAGCGTGCTGCGGCGTAGCCAGCGCCACCATGCCGGGCATTCCCGAATGGATCACGGCCGTCTTCAATGATTTCGGCGTGAAGAAGCCGGAGATTGTTGGCGACGAGGTCATCGCGCTCGACGCGGCATTCAAAGGCGGTCCTGGAATCCTGCAGATCGCGGGCACCGGTTCGAATACCATCGGCCGCACTGCCGACGGTAAGCGCGAATCGGCCGGCGGCTGGAGCTCGCGCCTGGGCGACGAAGGTTCGGGCTACTGGATCGGCGTGCATTCGATCCGCCGCGCGCTGCACGCCTATGATCGCGAAGAGCCGCAGGCTGTGCTCAAACGCGTGGGCGAAATCTGGGGCACGCCGACGATCGACGAACTCATCAACGTGGGCGACGCCACGCCCGGCCCGGACTTCGCCGCACTTGCGCCCGCCATCAACGAGCTGGCGGAATCAGGCGACCCGGTTGCCGTCGGCGTTCTCAAGCAAGCCGCGGCCGATCTCGTCGAATTTGTTCTGCTGGTGCGCTCCAAGCTCAAGCGCAAGCACAACATTGCCGGCGAAGTTCCGGTCGCATGGACCGGCAGCGTGATTGAGAAGATGGCGATGGTGCGCGAAGCGTTCTTCGCCGGCCTCAAAGCCGGCGCGCCCGAGATGTATGTGCAGCCAGAGGCGACGGTTTCGCTCGACGGCGCAATCTGGCGTGCAGAGCAGATGACAAAATAGGTTGATCGAGAGAGTGAAATTCTGACGTGGTGGTACACAGATCGAGATTCGCTCTACGCGTTCTGCCGTTCCTGCTGCTCCGACGGCTATCGCGTCGTCGATCATCGCAATCCAACGCCGATGCAACCCGCATCGGGTGATGCGGACCAGGCAGGCCAGCAATAGCGGCTAACCATGAACACTCGGCTATGAAGAGCAGAGGACCCCATCAACGAGTGTTCCCATCAATTTTCCTGTCGCATCCACCGCAACCATGTTGGCCGGCGCGCCTACGGCGAGCGCACCTGTGCGGCCGTCAAAGCCGGTCATCGCCGCCGGGTTTGCCGTCAGCAGCCGCAGCGCCTTGTCCACAGGCGCTCCTGTGAACTCCACAAAATTGCTCAGCGCGCGATCGAGCGTCAACACGCTCCCGGCAAGCACTCCGCGCGCCATGGCCCGTCCGTTCGCCACCTGCACGGCGAACCCGCCAAGCTGATACTCGCCGTCCGGCATCCCCGTCGCGCTCATCGCATCGGTGATCAGAATCCCGCGATTCGCGCCCTTGGCCTTCCACCACAGCTTGGCCATCTGCGGGTCGGAGTGGATGCCGTCGCAGATCAGCTCCGCGTAGACGTTATCGTCTGTCAGCACCACTCCCAGAATGCCCGGCTCGCGGTGATCCAGCGTCCGCATGGCATTGAACGTGTGCGTGGCGCTCGTTGCTCCGGCAGCAATCGCCGCGCGCGTGTCTGCAGCGTCCGCGTTCGAGTGGCCGAGTGACACGCGCACACCTCGCGCCGTCGCGTGCTGCGCCAGTTCCACTGCTCCCGGTAACTCCGGCGCCAGCGTCATCAGCCGCACGTGTCCGCCGCCTGCATCGTACAGCCGGTCGAAGGTGGCGATATCCGGCGCAAGCAGATGCTCGGCAGGCTGCACGCCGCGCTTCGCATGGGAAAGAAATGGTCCTTCGAGGTGAATGCCGATCGGCCGCGCGCACGCCGTGCCATCCGGCCCCTGCCCGCGAATCCCGTTGCGCACCATTTCTGGCTTCTCAATCAGCTTTGCCAGCCCCTCTACGGCCCGCAATGTCGCGTCCAGCGGAGCCGTCACTGTGGTGGCAAGATAAGTCGCCGTCCCGTGGCGCGCCAGCAACGTTCCAATCGCCCCCATCGCCTCCGGCGTCGCCTCCATCACGTCGTGACCGGCTGCGCCATGAAAGTGCACATCGAAGAACGAAGGCGCAAGCGTTGCGCCTGGGAAATGATGCTTCTTCATTCCGCAAGGGATTGGCTCCGCGGCGGTCGCACGCGAGCCGATCGAGGCAATCCGCCCGTCTTCGATTTCAAGCAAAGGATGCTGGAGGAAGTCGGCGCCGTTCCAGAGGCGGCCAGCCGTGACGATTGTGCGCATGATTGATCATTATAAGCAGATCAAT
>JASIJW010000438.1:0-4858 GCA_030050035.1 Acidobacteriaceae bacterium
ATCGTCCACGGAAGCGAAGGCACCGTCGCCTGCTCCACCCACCCCGAAGCCGATTTCGTTGTCTCCGCCATCGTAGGCGTAGCCGGACTCGAAGCCACGCACGCGGCCATCCTGGCCGGCAAGCCCGTGGGCCTGGCCAACAAGGAGTGCATGGTCGCAGCCGGCGAGATCCTCACCAGCGCCGCCCGCGAACGCAACGTGCCCATCCTGCCCATCGACAGCGAGCACAACGCCGTGCACCAGTGCCTGCGCGTCGGCGCGCATGCCGAAGTCAAAACCATCTGGCTCACGGCTTCCGGCGGACCGTTCCGGCAGACACCGCTCGCCGACTTCGCCTCCATCACGCCCGAGCAGGCCCTCAAACACCCCACCTGGGTCATGGGCCGCCGCATCACCATCGACTCGGCCACCATGCTCAACAAGGGGTTGGAAGTCATCGAAGCCTGCCGCCTCTTCGATGTCAGTCCGGGCCAGGTGCGGGTCACGGTGCACCCGCAATCGACCGTCCACTCTCTGGTTGAGTTTGTTGACGGCTCCATCCTGGCGCAGATCTCGGTCACCGACATGCGCCTGCCCATCCTCTATGCACTGGCCTACCCGGAGCGACCAAAATCCAGCCTCACGTTTGACTTGTCCGCTCTTCACCACCTCGATTTTGAACAGCCCGATTTCGAGCGCTTCCCCTGCCTGCGTCTCGCTTTTGATGCTGCGGAAAAAGGCGGTGCCCACTGCATCGCACTGAACGCTGCCGACGAGGTCGCCGTGGATGCCTTTCTATCGCATCGCATACCATTCATGGGAATCCCGCGTACAATTGAGGAAGTGCTCGCCCGGACCCCGGAAATGCACCCAGGCACGATCCAGGAAGTGCTGGCCGCCGACCGGAATGCGCGCGAAATGGCTCGGGAACTGATAGAGCAGCCGGCCTGATAAGAAAGTTGCAAGGGAAGTTGGAATCGGTCAGCGCGTTACCCGCGTCCAATCTTGGAGCGGTTTCATTTGGCGATCCTGAGGGTACGGGTTTTAACCCGTACATAAATGTCCGCCAAATACGGGGCTTCGGCCCTGAGGGGATGTTGAGTCAGACTGACCCACCCCACCTAATTGTGCCCAGCCTTCGGCAAGTCTGATACCGGAGCTGGTTTTAAAGGATTTACCCCCCGTCTATGCACGATTTTCTCGTTTCTGCCGTAGCATTCATCGTCCTGGTCGGCGTGATGGTCATCGTCCACGAGTTTGGACACTTCATCGTCGCCAAACTTTGCGGCGTCCGCGTCGAGGCCTTCTCCCTCGGTTTTGGGCCGCGTCTGTTTGGCTTCAAGTATGGTGAAACCGATTACAAGGTCTGCCTGCTGCCCCTCGGCGGCTTTGTAAAGATGACCGGCGAGAACCCCGAGCAGAATCTCGAAGCGCTTGGCACGCACGGCGTTGCGCAGAACCTTGCCAACGACCCCGGCGCCTTCACCTCGCATCCGCGCTGGCAGCGCGTGCTCATCGGCCTGGCTGGCCCCGCGGCCAACTTCGCGTTGGCCCTGGTGCTGATGCTCTTCTACTACAGCTTCATCAACGAAGTGCCTTCAGTCCAGGTGAAGTCCACGACGGTTGAATGGGTCACGCCCGGTTCAACGGCCGCAAAGGCAGGGCTCGAGCCCGGCGACCAGATCAGCAGCTTCGACGGCGTGAAAAATCCCGCGTGGGAGCCGGACGTTTACGAGCAGCTCAAGCTCAACGCCAATGCGGACGTGCCTGTAACCCTCGACCGCGCTGGCAGGCTGCTCTCCACCACGCTGCACATTCCTGCCGCCGCCAAAAACGACGACTTCGACATCAGCGATACCGGCATGCTGCCGCAGTATCTGCCCGGGCCGATTCAAGTAACTGAGGTGCAGCCCGGAACGCCTGCCGCCACGGCCGGATTGCGGTCCGGCGACCAGATCGCCTCCGTAGACGGCCACCCGTTCCACACCGTCACCACCTTGCTGGCCTACATGCAGGCTGGCCAGGGTAAGCCGCTCAGTCTCGAATTACTGCGCAATGGGCAGACGATTCACACCACCGCGACACCCTCTAAGCTCGACAACACCCGCTGGATGCTCGGCTTCTCCACAGTATTCCCGCCGTACCGCGCAGAGCCGCTGCACTTTGCAGCCGCATGGAACAAGTCAATCGCTTTCTGTGGCCAGAACTCGCTGCTGGTGGTCGAGGTGCTCGAGCGGCTGTTCACGCATCGCGTTTCGGTTTCGCAGCTCATGGGCCCCGTGGGCATTGCCCAGGTCGCGGGCGAGGCCGCCGAGACGCACGGCTGGCTGCCCAAGTTCGGCCTCGCCGGCGAGATCAGCCTCAACCTCGGCATCCTCAATCTGCTGCCCTTCCCGATCCTCGACGGCGGCCTCATCCTGCTGCTCGTCATTGAAGGCATCATGCGCCACGACATCAGCATGAACGTCAAGGAGCGCATCTACCAGGCCGCCTTCGTCGTGCTCATGGTCTTCTTCGTCTTCATCATGTTCAACGACGTAAGCAAGCTGCATATGTTCACGCATCCAAGGCCGTAAATGGCAGGGAACAGGCAATAGGGATCAGGGAACAGAGATAAGCTATCCAGAGGCAATCAGGCATCTGAGCGAATCGCTTTTTCCTGTTCCCTGATCCCTGTTCCCTAGTCCCTGCTTTTCAGGAGAGCCATGTCCGTAACCACCCAGGTGAGGGTGCGCTATGCAGAAACCGATCAGATGGGCATCGTCTACTATGCCAACTACCTGGTCTGGTTTGAGCTGGGCCGCGTTGAGCTGCTGCGCTCGCTGGGCCTGGCTTACAGCCGTCTGGAGCGCGATCACGGCTGCATCCTGCCGGTGATCGAATCGCACTGCCGCTACCGCTCCCCCGCCCGCTACGACGACGAAATCCTCATCGAGACCAGGCCGGCGAGGGTACGCGGCTCCGTGCTGAAATTCGCTTACCGTATTCTGCGCAAAGCACACGACGGCGGCGAAAACGCACTGCTGGCCGAAGGCGAAACCTTACACGTCGTCTGCGACGACCAGCTCAAGCGCAAGCCCCTGCCCGAGCGCTACGCCGCAGCGCTTAAAGCGATGATGGACCAAGCTTAGCCAATCTCCGCATATTCATTGCAGATCGTCACACCCGAGCGCTGTTACGCATGACATCGTCCCGTAGGGACGGCGCGAATACGTCTCGAAGATGACTCAGTAGGAGAGTGTAACCAAAATGTTACTACCGGTTTGATGACAACACACTCACTTCCAGCCAAGAGGCCTGCGCTTCAACTCGAACGTCTTGGAATCGTCAGCCAAGTTGATCTTTACTGTGTCGTTCCATCGACTGCGAAAGAGCAGATCCTGATCATCGGAAGAGAATTCCAACGTCGCACCTGCATACCACATGGGCGTGCCGTCTGAAGCAGGGCCAACGTAGGTCTTCATCTCGTCAGCCGTCCAGAAATCTGAGAGTTTGACGGCTCGAATGAGCTTCGCCTGATTGCCTTCCCGATGGTAGATCCTCACCACCTCCTGATCACCCATCGGCTCGCTGACTAGCACGAGAACAAGGGTCTGGCCATCATTGCTTATCATGGGTAGGTACAACTGCGAGGCCGCTCTTGCTGGTGTAACCTGCCAACCGGTGGAACTCCAAAACTGAGTGGCCGTTTGAAGTCGGTCGCCGTCGTTGACGAACGGCTCAGTTCGCAAAACTACGTAAGTCCTTTGCAAAACTCGACGCGGGTTAGCGTCAGGGTTGTCGAACGTTTCTTCAACAACAACCAGATATTTTCCGTTCGCCGAGCTTGACACACGAACATCGGGAAATAACGGGCCGGCGACTCCAACGCTGGGCAGAAGAATCAACACCACTGCACTAAGCAATATCCCCTTCGAGATTGCCTTCGAGAACCTCATGACAATCCCTCCCCGCTTCAATCTACCCCACGAATGCCAAACCACTATCAAAATCTGGGCGGGATCCCGCATCACCGCTTAACCGGAAATCACCAAGCCCCAGCATCCCCCATTCAATCCAGTCCCCACACGCCCAAATTTTCTCCCCAAACATTGCCGATAATTTCCCCACTCCTTGCTACTTTGAAAAGGAAATGCATCACCGCGGACGCCCCTGGGCCTCAGGCCCGAAGAAACTTTCTGTAACCCACTGATTCTAAGGAATCTGCAAATAACCACTTTGCCATCGAGAATATACAGTCGCACCACGGCCGCAACCCTTTTGTTATCAGGAATATGAATCCAGGAATGGGGTGGGGGGGTGATACCCCATTAAACGCAATAACCGTCAGCACATCTCGAGTGCCGCTTTTCCGCAATTTCCCAAATCGCTCCACCCGGGAAGTTTAGGGAAACCTCAGATAAAATCGGGGTCCATGACGCCCAATGCAAGGTCTTTGGCTCTGACCTGTGTCTTAACCTGTCTGCTCCCAGCCGCCCTCACTTCCGCGCAGACCGTCGACGCCATCGACCCAGCACTGCGCTTCCAGATTGACCGCATCGCCACGCAGGTTCTCTCCGCCTCTGGAGTGCCTTCGGCCTCTGTTGCCGTCGTGCAGCACGGGCAAATTGTCTACACGAATGCCTACGGCAAAGCACGCCTCGACCCGGTCCAGCCTGCGACGCCCGATATGCGCTACTCGATCGGCTCGATCTCCAAGCAATTCACCGCAACAGCCATCCTGATGCTCCAGCAGGAAGGCAAGCTCTCGATCGATGACCCCGTCGGCAAGTACATTCCCGGCCTCACGCGCGGAGACGAGGTGACCATTCGCGAGATCCTCTCGCACACCTCCGGCTACCAGGACTACTACGCCGAGGACTACACCATGACGCCCATG
>JASIJW010000007.1:0-6197 GCA_030050035.1 Acidobacteriaceae bacterium
ATTCTTGCCACGAAATTCACAGCCCCCTCGTCCCAGTCAGTGATTTTCCCGCTTGCCGGGTGAGCGGCCGCGGAGCTATATGTAAATGTTCGGTGAAAAACGGAGGTGCTGGATGGACGAAGTAAAGGACGCCACGCTGAGCGCAGAATTGGATCGGTTGCACGCCGAACATCATCGCTACGCTCAGCGGTTGGAAGAATTGCTTCAAAAGCCGTATCTCAGCGATGATGAGCAGCTCGAGGAAGTCAGGCTGAAGAAACTCAAGCTGCACGCCAAGGATCTGATCTACGCGCTGGAGCGCCGCGCTCCGGCTGTGGCCTAACAGATTCCGGCGCAGCATATTTGCTGCGATTCGCGAGTGGCATGCGTGCGAGAGTTCAAGAAGGATAGTGTGCGCTTCACACACGAGGCTGTGCCCCGAAAATCTCTTTAGGGCGCAGCCTTTGTTGTCTCCGGCATCCTGAAAAAAAGACGCTTCCAGCCTGAGCGGAATTACTACCCCGAATTACCGCCGCTGTGCCGAGAACGCGTTCTCAGCCGTTACGGCGAAAAATCCCTGGCCGAATTCCGTGACGTGCTCGACATCCCAAAAGAATGTGTGGTCCGGGTCGGCGCAAACCGTCGTTGTCCCAGGCGTAATGCACGGAGCCGTGATGTTGGTGAAACCGAAGTGGGTCGGATCCTTCTGAATCGCATTGAGCAAATCAAACACATTGATTCGCGTAATCTGGATTCCTTCGAGAAAATCCTCTGCGGCCAGCAAGCGATTCAGCCACTCATTCGTGGCGGCCGTAGCCGCGCTGGCAAATGCCGCATTGGCCTGGCCCGCCGGCAACAGCCCGACGTTGAACAGGTCGGGAATAACAATGTTGCGCGCGCCCGCCTGCCGCAGCTCCAATTCACTCTCGGCGATGCCCAGCGCAATCTGGTAGCCCAGTTCCTGCGGAGAGCCGCCCGTAGCGTCCAGGATGTCGTTCCCGCCGCCTTCGATGATGTAAAGCGCTCCCGGATCGGCTTTGCCCCCAACCGACTGCAGATAGAGCGCCACCTGTTGCGGCACACTGGGAATCGTCCCCGCCGCGGTAACGTCAGGTGCGGTTACCTCGGCTCCGGCGAAGGCGAAGTCTGTGCCCCCGGCAAGCGAAGGCTTAAGCGCCGGCAGGCCCAGGAAGCCCGCCACATGATCCACCCAGAGAGGGCCGTTTGAAAACCGGCCGTTGTAGTACGGCGGAGCAGGATCTGCACCTTTGGTGACAATGAAGACGTTGCCCACGTCGCAGTAGCTGTCGCCAAAGATGTAGAGATTCGTGAAAGTGGGGCTCGCGGCCTGCGTGGCGAGGGGAGCGAGGCCAATGAGTGCGGCCAGTAGCGCGGTCGGGATCTGATTCCTCAGGGCCTTGTGCATGGTGTTTTTTCCTTTCTCCTGTTTGTTAACTGCCAGGTGGGTGGCGTTGCGAGGGACTGCTCAGCGCTCGGAAGGAAAAACCTGAAACCTGCCAGGGAAAAGGCCGAGAAAGGGATGAAGCCACATTGTCTTTTATGCCACGTCTGCGCGGAAGAGCAAGGAAATGTTTTTTCCCGAGGGTACAGTCTTCCGCCGAATTTATTCCGGTAAATCAAAGGGGACACACCGTCGTACCGCTCCATCGCGATCTGTCATGATTTATTTATTCGCCCGCCCCGTATAATCGGTGGGGACAATGGTTCGCGACGGCTATATTTACGCTCTCAGCCTGGTAGTGGTTGCCGCTGTGCTGTATTACTTCACGCACTTCTGGCCTCTCAGCCTCATCGCTCTTATTCTTGCCGCTTTCTTCCTCTGGTTTTTCCGCGATCCGGCGCGGGTTGTGCCCGCCGGCAATGGGCTGATCGTCTCTCCCGGTGACGGAAAAGTGACTGAAACCGTGGCGATCGAGACGCCGCAAGGCCCGCAGCAGCGCATCAGCATCTTCCTGAGTGTCTTCGATGTGCACGTGAACCGTGCACCCATTGCCGGCGTGCTCAGCCGTGTGGTCTACCAAAAAGGCAAGTATTTGAACGCCATGAATCCGGTTTCGGCCGAGCGCAACGAGCAGAACGTCGTCACCGTGCGCGGCCAGGGCCAGGATGCCGGCATCGAAGTAACCTTCAAGCAGATTGCCGGGCTGCTGGCTCGCCGCATCGTCTTTCGTCCCCGCGCCGGCGACACCGTGACCCGCGGGCAGCGGGTCGGTCTCATCAAATTCGGCTCGCGCGTGGATGTCGTTCTGCCTGCCGAGGCTCAACTGCGCGTCCGCGTCGGAGACCGCGTGAAAGGTGGAGCGACGGTGCTGGCCGTCATGCCCCACGCCGAGTCCGCTGGAGAACGCGCATGAATCACCCCGGACCAGTGCTGGCTCGTGCCCGGGCTCGCGCCCGCCTGCGCAGGGGCATGTTTCTGCTGCCCTCGCTGTTTACGGCGGGCAACATCGGCGCCGGCTATTTTTCCATTACTCAGACAATCGCTTCGTTGGGATCGAAAGGCGAATCGCGCACCCATCTCGATTGGGCGGCCATCGCCATCCTGTTCGCCATTCCCTTCGACGCGCTCGATGGCCGCATCGCCCGAATGACCAACACCACCAGCGATTTTGGCAAGGAGCTTGACTCGCTGGCCGACATCATCACCTTCGGCGTGGCGCCCAGCCTGCTGGCCATGATCTGGGGTTTCCACTTTCTTCCCGATTCAGTCAACCCCACGCTCCGCCAGCATCTGGTTCAGGCTGGCATTTTCTTCTGTTTTCTCTTTCTCATCGGCGGAGCATCGCGGCTGGCCCGCTTCAACATCAGCCCCGACGCGCAGCCGCGCAACCCCGGACGGCCCGGCCGAAAGTACTTCGTCGGCATGCCCATTCCGGCCGCAGCCGGACTGCTTGCCGCCACCGTGCATCTCTGTTATGGCTATCCGGTGGAAGCCTGGTGGATCGCGATTATCTGGGTATGCGTTGTGGGCCTCGCTGGTTTCCTCATGGTAAGCACCTGGCGCTTCTGGTCCGGCAAGGAGATCAATCTCTCCCGCAGCCATCCCTTCCAGCTTCTTTTTCTGGTTGCTATCGTGCTTTACATTGTGCTGCGGTTCTCGAACGTGGTGCTCTTTGCCGGAGCGGTTGCATACACGTTCTCGGGCATCTGGGCGCGAGCCGCATACTCCTGGTCGCGACGCCGCCGTCGCCGCCGGCCGCTCCAGTCGACGTCATCAACAGGCACATCGACAGAGCCGCACAGCTTCCACCCCTCCTGACCGCATCCCACCAAGAGACGATTATCCGTGTACAAAATCGCCATTGCCGGAGCATCCAGCCTTATTGCACGCGAACTGAAGGACGCCCTCAGTGATTCGCCCCTCGCCGCCGCGAACTTTGTTCTGCTCGATGAAGAAGATGCGCAGGACCCAACCGTGGGCCAGCTCGACCAGGTGGGCGACGAAGCCACCTTCATCCAGGCCCTAGCCGGCGATGCCTTCGAGCACGCAGATTTCACCTTCTTCTGCGGTTCGGAAGAGATGACGCGTCGCCACTGGATCGCGGCGCTGCGCGCCGGTTCCACGGTCATCGATCTTTCCGGCGCACTCGACCAGGAAAAGGGAGTCGTGATACGCGCGCCGTGGCTGCACAGGCATGTCACCAACGGAACGCGCGACGTGGACCTCGAGACGCCCGCAGTTGTGCCCGCGCATCCGGCCGCCCTCGCGCTGGCGCTGCTGCTCGAGCGGCTGCAGGCTGCCGTGCCGGCGCGCTTTGCCGCCGCCACAGTCATGCTGCCGGCCAGCGAGCTGGGCCGCGCCGCCATGGACGAGCTGCACCAGCAGACGGTGAACCTGCTCAGCTTTCAGTCGCTGCCGACCGCAGTGTACGATGCGCAGGCTGCCTATAACCTGCTGGGCGGCCTGGGCGAAAGCGCAACCGTGAACCTTGCGAAGGTGGAAGCGCGCATTCAACGCCATTACGACGTGCTCACCGATGGCTCTGGTCATCACGGCCCTGCGCTCACATTGCAGGTCATCCACGCGCCCGTATTTCACGGTCACACCTTCCTCATCGCGCTCGATCTGGAGAAGCCGCTCGAGCTCATCACGCTCGAAGAAGCGCTCTGCGGCGAGCATGTGGAGCTGATTCGCGAAGACGCCGATTCGCCCTCGAACCTCGCCGCCACCGGGCAAGACAACGTACTGGTGCGGCTGCACCCCGATGCCGGCGCGCGCGATCCGGAGCAGATTTCGCGGTTGTGGCTGTGGGCCGCAAGCGATAACCTGCGGCTCAATGCGCAGAACGCAGTGGAATGTGCGCTGGAACTGCGGCGGCTCAGGCCGCAGGGAAAAGTGCAGTAGGAGCAGCGTAGGCTTCCATCGCTGACGCTAGGCGTTCTTGCAACGTCCCCACAGCTCCTGAATATAGCTATCCGTCATTCCCGCAATGTAATCCGTCACGGTGCGCGCCAGGCCCTGGCTGAGAATCTGCGCCTGGTGGCCGGCGGGCATCAGCTCCGGCGTGGCCAATAGCATCGCGAACAGCTCTCCAACCACGCGCTCGGCATATGCGTGCACCTCTTCCATGTCCGGCGAGTTGTAGAGCCGCGCGTAAAGAAACGCCTTGGTGCGGGCGCGTTCTGCCTCCATCGGCGGGCTCAGTGCCGCCAGCCGTCCGGGCGCATGGCGAATCTCGTCAAGCGTGGTTGCGCCCAATGCCGTCACGCTGGCGCGCACCTGGTAGAGCAGATCGGTCACCAGCATGTCCAGCATGCGGCGCAGCGCGTCGGAGACTGCCAGCCGCGGCGAAGCCGCAGGGTACAGCCTGTGCGCCTCGTCGTGAAATTCGCGGAAAAGCGGCACTCCCTCGCGCACCTCTTCGAGCGCGAGAATCCCCGAGTCGAGGCCGTCGTCCAAATCTGCGGCCAGATAGGCAATCTCATCGGCCAGGTCGATCAACTGCGCTTCGAGCGGCGGAAACGAATCGAGAAAAAACTCGGCCAGCTCCGGGTGCTCCGTCTCCGAATAATCCCGCGAGTGCTTCACGATCCCCTCGCGCACGGCCAGCGTCAGGTTCAGGCCGCGGTAGGCAGGATAGCGCTCCTCGAACCATGTGACGATGCGCAGCGCATGCAGATTGTGGTCGAAGCTCAGGCCGTGAGAGCGCAGCGCGCGGTCCAGCGCCTTTTCGCCGGCGTGTCCGAAGGGCGGATGCCCGATATCGTGCGCCAGCGCCAGCGCTTCCGCCAGCTCGGCGTTCAATCCCAGCGCCGCGGCAGCCGTGCGCGAGATCTGCGCCACTTCAAGCGTATGCGTGAGCCGGCTGCGGAAGTGATCGGCAGGCGCGTCGCCGGGCAGGCGCGTAAACACCTGCGTTTTGCCGGCCAGGCGGCGAAATGCGCGGGCATGCAGAATGCGCGCGCTGTCGCGCGTAAAAGGAGAGCGGTAATCGTGCGGGAGTTCGGGATAGGTGCGCCGCGCCAGCTCGCCTTCGGAATCGCCGCGAACGGCGATTCCGGCGGGCAGTTGCGTTGAGTTAAGCGGCGCGGGCGATTCGTACTGGCCGGCCATTGTCGGGTTTACTCCGGCTTGTTGGCCTGCCCCAGGGCGTTGTCCTCTTTGGCGAGCTTCACGCGCGCGCTTTCCAGCTTCTTCTGCACCTTGCTTACGTCTCCCGGCTCAATATCTGCCGGGGCTGACTTGGCGAACTGAGCCAGCGAGAGCTCCCACTGCGCCGCCGCCAGCCGGGTGCGTCCCGTCTTCTCATACAGATCGCCCAGGTGCATGTGGACGGTCGGGTCGCTCTCGTCGCGCTGCACGGCCTGGCGCAGATTCTCTTCTGCCTGGTCGTAGTCGCCCAGCTTGAAATACGCCCAGCCGAGCGAATCGAGATACGCCCCGTTCCACGGCTCCAGATCGACGGCCTTGCGGATCAGTTGCACAGCCTCCTGCAGATGCGTGCCTTTATCCGCCAGCATGTAGCCCAGATAGTTGAGCGTCATCGCATTCTGCGGGTCCAAATCAAGCGCCTGGCGGAAGAACCGCTCAGCCTCATCCAAATGATGCTGCCGCTCCGCCCACTCGCCGCGCATGAACAGCAGATAAGTGCGATCTTCTTTTTTCGTGCTCAGCGGCTCGGCCTTGTCGAGCGCGTCTTCGGCATCCTTCCAGCGCTTCAGCCGGATGTCCATCTGCGCCAACTGCAGATACACGG
>JASIJW010000053.1:0-7876 GCA_030050035.1 Acidobacteriaceae bacterium
AAGAGGCTCGTTAACGACTTCCCAACCATAGAATGTGTCTCCACCGTGGAGCACGATGGTGTGGATCTGATCTCTTAGCACTCGGTCCATCTTGTTTTTCGACCATGCTCTACACCGCTCTTTGAACCAATCCGGCCCGCGGCCAGGACGATAGACAAGTGCAGCGCCAAACAGCTTCATGCCATGAGCTTCAGCGAAACTCATATCGCGGTCCATGCCACCCAGGTCGAACTTCCCCGGTTGTGGCTGCGTCAACGGGAACATGACGATCGATACGCCAGAGTTGAAATCCGTGGCCAAGATCTTTTTGTACCTGGAGTTATACCAATAACGGTCCTGAAATGTTGTCCCGAGCCAAAAATGCAGAGCGTCCGCATACGAGCGAAGCGTTTCTTGTCCACCTGACCTTGCACTGGTAGGAGAATTATGCGCCACCTGTGCATGGCCGGACGCAACGAAAGCAACGACCGAACACGCGACTATTAAAGCGAGATAATGAAGCCTGCGAAATTGCCGCAGCATTGCATGCCCCCTATAAAAATTCAACGAGAATCTTACTGGCACCCCAAACCAACTGAGACCCTTCGGTGAATCGGCCTCTGGTAATCAGAGAAAGACACCGCCCGCCGCGAATTCAGCTACCACGGACCAGCTTCATGAATTTGCTGATAGAGACCTCAATCCAGCGTTTGATCAGGAAGGAGCGTAACGCGCACGCCATGCATTCTCCTCCTCCAGTGGAGTAAAGCGGTCAAGCACCTGCTGGAGTCCGTACCGCACATGCGCCCGCATTGCCGCATCTGCCTTAATTGGGTCTCCCGAGCATAGTGCCGTGGCAAGCGTGGTATGAAAATCAGCCGGCGAAACCGTACGTTGCGTCGTCGTATCGTAAAGCCAGTTGAAGACCAGCACCTGTTCCTTTTCAATGGCCTTGCTGAGCCCGACGCACCGCGCGATCTCCGCAATGCGCATGTGAAATTGCATGTGATAGGTGTGCACGGAGAACAGAAACACCGGATCCGCTTCGGACTGACCGGCGAAATACAGGTGATCGAGGTGCTCGGCGCTCTTTTCGAGCTGCTTTTTCTCCTCAGCGGTTATATTCGACGCGCATAGCCGGGCCGATTGTGCCTCCAGGGCTTCGCGGATCTCGTACGTGCCGCGTATATCTTCCTCGGTCGGAATCCGCACGCGCGTTCCGATGCGCGGCCGGCTCTCGACCACTCCCTCGGCTTCTAAACGCTGCAATGCTTCGGTAATCGGAATAAAGCTCATGTTGAGCATCTCGGCCAGATGCCGGCGAGAGAGGATATCTCCGAATTTGAAGGTGCCGCGAAGAATTTCATCGCGAATTTGCGTATAGGCGGCGTTCGCCAGCGAGCCTCTTTTCGCCCTCAGTCCGGCCATTCTTCTGCCCACGCCAGTAGCCCGGCGCTGCTGCTCGGCTGCTGGGGCCAATGCCGCTTCAGGCTTTGTTGGCGCAAGTGTACTTGTCCGCTTCTTCCGTGATCGCAGCAATTTGACGCCCTCTCCCCTCTGCGTACAATGACATATCAGTATCGCACGGCCGAGACAATTCACCAAGACGTGCTCATATTTTCGCCACGGATTTGAAAATAAGAGACCGGCTAACACTGGAAGTCTTGGTGAGATCGGCGCTTGAACTGAAATTTTGCGCGCCGAGAGCGGGGCGAATATAGCCAATGAAGAGGAAGCGGTGTTCCGTGGAGCGGATCGTGTCTGTTCTGAAGCAGGCGGAGGCGGAACTGATCCGAAAGGCGGGGGATCAGCGAGCAGACGTTCTACCGCTGGAAGAAGCAGCACGTAGGCCCCGAGTGGACTAGGTGCGGGAGATGAAGCTCCTGCAAGAGGAGAGCGGTCGACTGAAGCAGTCGACTGTTTGCGCGACCAGTACCGGGCCAGCGAACGGCATGCCTGTCGAGTGCATCTACACCACAAGTGCAACAAGCGACAGCTTCACGGTCAGCAGCTACTCGCTTACGAATGTGGCGGTTGGAACTACGACTCCAGTCATCTCGCATTCTCCAAACGGTCTCAGCTTTACCGGGGTATCGGGCGGCTCGAATCCGGCTTTATAGACCGTCACCGTGAAAAACACTGGCGGCGGCACGCTGGCATCCCCGACAACCGCGATCGCCTACGGCAGCGGAAGCGGCTGGCTTTCGGTGACCACTTCGGGGGAGTTGGCCCCCTATACGCTGACCAACCAGACGGGTATCTCGGGCCTCGCGGCGGAAACCTACATTGCCACGGTCCAGGCCACGAGTTCAAGAGCAAGCAATTCGCCTCAGAGCTATACCGTCACGCTGACCGCGAGTGCGTCGGGATCGCAGTGCATCATCAAGCCACGACTTCGAGCCCGAGTGGCAACTGCTAGCCGTATCTCTACACACCGAACACTGAGAGCAACGGTAGCAACACCTATGTCGGGAATGACGCGCGGACCAACTATGACGGAGTTGCAGGGGAAGGACACTGATTAAATCCCTCTCTCTGCCGTTTCTGCAGCAGTCCCCCGCTGATCCTGATAAAATCGACCTCTTCCACCGCATTTACAACATTCCCGCGAAATGTGCGACTCAGTGCGATGCCGATAAATGTGCGCTCGGTCAAAGAGATTCTCAATTGACAGTCCGGCGCACATCTTGATATATCAATTATCGAACCGAAGCGTTTTCTTATTTTCATAGTGATGAACCAAGAGTCAAAGACTTCAAGGGAGAGATCAGGATGAATCGACGAGAGTTTCTAAGCCGATCCACGACAGCGACTCTTGGCATTGGCCTGTCAAGTCAGTTGCATGGCGAATCGCATTGGGGGGAAATTCCAGAGTCGGAGAATGCGACCGCGGGCGACCACCGCACCACGATCTCGCTTAATGGCCAATGGGACGTTGAGGACAGCGTAAGCGCCGATGCTATGCCCAGCGAGTACACGCATAAGGCTCCAGTTCCAGGCCTCACGCACTCCGCAGTTCCCGCGTTCCCCAACGTGGATCAGTTTCAAAGCCGCCAACTGCTCTATCGCTTTGTTGGGAAGGGACAGTTCTCCCACGCCGAGTTCGACAAGCTTGGCAACGCGCCGGGTATCTCCCACCAGAAACGTAACTACTTCTGGTACCGTAGAACTTTCACTGCGCCGGCCGAGAATCAGGTGGCTTTACTTCGCATCAACAAAGCGCAGTTCGGCACGGTCGCATTTCTCAATGGAGTGCGCATCGGTGAGCACGATCCTTGCTTTACTTCGGTGACATTCGATGTAACCAAGGCCATTCACTGGAGCGACTCGAATGAACTCATTATTCGCATCGGCGCTCATCCTGGCGTTCTGCCACCCGATGTCATAGCTGGCACCGACTATGAAAAGAGCCGTTGGACCCCCGGCATCTATGACGACGTGACGCTCATGACCATGAGCAATCCTGTCATCTCCATTGTCCAAGTGGCGCCGCGTCTCCCTCAATCCGCCGTCCTGATACAGACAGAACTGCACAACTATAGCGATCGTGCGATCGTCACAAAAGTAGCCCAGCAGGCATTCGAGTGGAAGTCTCGAGTGCGGGTCTCGGCCAAGATCGAAACGGAAGTTAGCCTCGCCGCAGGGGAAACCAAGAGTCTTACGCAACTTGTGCCGATTCCGAAGGCGCATCTTTGGTCTCCTGAAGATCCATTCCTTTACACGGTCACCACTTCCACTTCTGGCGATACCGCGGTGACGCGCTTCGGCATGCGCGACTTCCACTTCGACACCGTCACCCAGCGCGCGTATCTGAATGGCCGTCCCTATTTTTTGCGCGGGTCGAACATCACCCTCCATCGCTTCTTCGAAGATCCGGATGTCGGGGTGCTGCCATGGGATGAGGCATGGCTGCATCGCCTCCTGGTTACCATTCCCAAACAGATGCACTGGAACGCATTCCGCTTCTGCATCGGACCGGTTCCCGATCGGTGGCTGCAAATCGCTGATGAGGCTGGACTGCTCATCGAGAACGAGTACTTCGTCTGGGTTGGCAATCCGCTACCTGACGTGGATTTCGGCAAGGTGTACAACCTTGAGGAAATGACCACCGAGTACACAGAATGGATGCGCGACAACTGGAACCACCCTAGCGTCGCGATCTGGGATGCCACCAATGAATCGTGGCTCCCCGGCTTCGCCGACATCATTAACAAAGTGCGCCCGCTCGACCTCTCGAATCGGCCATGGGAAAACAGCTACAACGGTCCCGCCGGATCGAACGATCCTGTCGAAGATCACCAATACCTGCTCCTCTCGGCTGCGATGGACGATTCGTCGCACAACAAGAATCGCCCGCCTGATTTCAAGCTGCAGGACTTGGAGTCGATGTTCGGCCCGCGAGGCTCCTCCAACAAAACCGCCCACGCAATGATCCTGAATGAATATGGATGGCTCTGGCTGAACCGCGATGGCTCGCCCACAGTGCTGACGCAGAAGCTTTACCCCAAGCTCCTGCCGGATAACGAAAACACCGCCGAAAACCGCTTCAAGTTGCAGGCTTACATTCTCGGCGGGCAAACAGAGTTCTGGCGCGCCTACAGACGCTACGCGGGCGTGCTGCACTTTGTTTACCTAACAGCCAGCGATCCCGATAGTTTCACTTCCGATCATTTTCAGGACATCAAGTCGCTGAAGCTGAATCCACACTTCTTCAAGGAAATGGAGCAGGCCTTTAGGCCTCTCGGCGTCTATTTGGATTTCTGGCATCCCACGCTGACAGTCGGCCGGCTCCACCGATTCAACGTTGCCATGGTGAACGACGAAGACCGCGCGCGCGCAGGCAAACTTCGACTCTCGTTTGTTGACGCGCTGGAAAAGGAGAGCGTGAGCAATGAGGTATCGTTTTCCATCGAGCCACTTGGGGCCGAAACCTATTATTTCGAGATTAAGGTCCCTGAGACACCTGGTTCTTATTCGCTGCGGGCGGTGGCCACACCGATAGACAACATTGGCAATCCCACGATCTCGCACCGCAATGTCGTCCTGCAGCCAGAGACTAGGGCGGAGTGACTTACTGGTAGCAGAGTGTGTGAACGCACGAGATCAGATGTTTCGCATCGCTCCCCGATCGGATTGTTACAGCATTCCGGCTGGTACCTATCAGGTTTTTTGCTTTCCGTTGTTGGTCGCGGCTACACAGATCGCTCTCGCCGGGTTACTATTCGCACTCCTGGTGAGCTTGTCTTCCTGAAGCTTGGTGCATGTTGAGGTTCAGAAGGAGAGTCGACGCTGCCATCTCGGCCGGCTTTGAAAGCCAAAACGGGCGCCCAGTCATCGGAACACGGGGTCGTCGCAACACGGCGAGTGGGCTAGCTATTCGCGGTTCAATGTGCCCATCGCGGCGAGCGTACCAATAAAAGGTGACTTGCGAAATATCTGCAATATGTCGCCGTAGGCTGGACGAGCACGATAGCGCTCACCCCTGATCCAAGGCAATGGCGGAGCAGTAAATTAGCTTGCGGCTGAATTGCTTGGCAGCCTTATGGCCGATGCCAAGGCGTTTAGGTGCGTCGGCACGCAGGTTGTGCAGCAGCATCGTCAGCACTTCTCGAGTCCCAATTTCATTTTGATATATCTATAAGTGCAATGAGTTTACAGGCCAAGTATATAAAATAAAGCACTTGACTGCGGTGCATCACTGATGATATATCACTGTTTCGAATGTTGCACGTCCCTCAATGGAGACTCCATGAGACACTTACGCATCTTCTTTCGCCTGCTCCCGCTATCGATCAAGGAGAGGCATAGCGTGAAAAGCACGCGCATTTTCCTGCACCTGCTTCCAGTAGTCCTTGCGTTGAGCGTGCCCACTTTAGGGGCGCAGACGATCGCGGTTTCCCCGACGAGTATCGCCGCTAACTCAGGGAACTGCACCAACTATCCAGCGAACCAGACTGTCACCATAAGCAACTCTGGCGACGGCACGCTGGCGACCCCGACAATCGGTACGGTCACCTATAGTAGTGGCGCCAGCGGCTGGCTGAATCTGTGGATTACCGGCAGTTCGGCCCCCTATACGTTGACCGTCGAATTTCAAGGCCTCTGCGGCCTGGCTAGCGGGACCTACACCGCCACGATACCTATCTCCAGTTCGGGAACGACCAACTCGCCGGTAAACATTCCAGTCACGCTGACCATTGGGTCGGGGAGTTCGCCGACCATCGCGGTTTCCCCAGCCAGTATCACGGCGAGCTCAGGGAACTGCACCAACTATCCAGCTAACCAGACTGTCACCATCAACAACTCCGGCAGTGGCACGCTGGCGACGCCAACAATCGGCACGGTCACCTACAACCAGGGAAGCGGCTGGCTGAATCTGTGGATTACCGGCAGTTCGGCCCCCTATACGTTGACCGTCGAATTCCAAGGCCTCTGCGGCCTGGCTGACGGGACCTACACCGCCACGATACCTATCTCCAGTTCGGGAGCGAGCAACTCCCCGGTGAGCATTCCTGTCACGCTGACCATTTCGTCCACCGGAGGCTCACCAACCATCTCGCTTTCGCCAAGCAGCCTGAGCTTTAGCGCAACGGCGGGCGGCGCCAATCCAGCCGCGCAGAATGTCACTGTAAACAACTCCGGCGACGGCACGCTGGCCTCCCCAACCACCTCGATCAGCTACGGCAGCGGCGGAAGCGGCTGGCTCAGCGTGAGCTGTTCTGGCAGTTCGGCCCCCTATACGTGCTCCAACCAGGCGACGACCGGGAGCCTCGCGGCAGGAACCTACAACGCCACGGTGAACGTCGCCAGTTCGGGAGCGACCAACACGCCGCAGACCTATACGGTCTCGTTTACCGTGAATTCGGGGTCAACGCCAGCCATCTCGCTCTCGCCAAGCAGTCTCACCTTTAATGCAACGGCGGGAGGTTCAAATCCGGCAGCGCAGAACGTCACCGTGAGCAACGGCGCCGGCGGCACGCTGGCCTCCCCAACCACCACCATCAACTACGGCAGCGGAAGCGGCTGGCTCAGCGTAAGCTGTTCGGGCAGCTCGTCTCCCTATACGTGTTCCAACCAGCCAGCGACCGGGAGCCTCGCGGCTGGCACCTACACCGCCACGGTGAGTGTGGCGAGTTCGGGAGCGAGCAACACGCCGCAGAGCTACACTGTCACGTTTACCGTCAATTCGGCATCTGTATGCGTCGACTCCACCCTGGCGAATAATTCTAATTGCGGGCCGTATCTCTACTCGCCGATTGCCGAGAGCAACGGCAGCAACACCTATGTCGGGCAGGATGCGTTTAACCCCTCTTCCGGAATGACACAGACGATATATGTGACCACCCCCGGGAACTGGTACGCGACCGCCCAAATTCCTTACGATTCCGGCGACTCTGTCAAGTCTTACCCCAACGTACAGCAGCTCTACAACGGCGAGAAGCTGGACAACTTCCACAACTTCTACTCCTCGTTCACGGAGAGCGCTGACCAGTCGACCAATACCAGCACCGATATTGGTTACGACATCTTCTTCAATGGTGGCTATAACAACGAAGTGATGATCCAGAACGACCTCGTGAATCGCGGCGGACAGTGCGGTCCCGTGCTGGCCACCGAAACCTTCGGCGGGACGAACGGCGTCCCGGTGAACACGTGGGTCCTGTGTGTGTACGGCTCGGAGACCATCTGGCAGATCCAGCAACCCTCATCTGGCGAGCAGACGTTTGGCTTCCAGTCCGGGAGCGTGGATCTTCTCGACATGCTCCAGTGGCTGGAGAACAACACTAACCCGAATACGGGCGAAACATACATACCGGCGGGCTCCACTATGTATAGCGTCAGTTTCGGCTTCGAACTTTGCTACACGAACAATGTGCAGGAGAACTTCACAGTCACC
>JASIJW010000054.1:0-5354 GCA_030050035.1 Acidobacteriaceae bacterium
CGCGCTGAAGTTGCTCACATGGTCACAAACAGACGTGACGGGCGGCAGCGAGTTGACCGTGAAGCTGCCGATGCCTGCTGCAAACCAGGGCTACTATTTCCCGATCGCGGTACTTGCCTATCCGCTGCGCCACGGCGTGCCGTTACCCGGTGAGGCGAACAGTGACCGCAGGGCGATCCTGGACCTGGCCGTAAAGACAGCATCGCGCGAAGCCGGCGACTCCATGCCGCCGCCCGAGAAGGTGCTGCGCGACGCACCTTCAAATCCCGGCGAGCAGGATGCCGATGTGGACGAAGTAGTCGATCTGACGGCGCACGTGGATAAAGACGGTAGGCTACTCTGGAAGTTCCCGGCCGGCGAGTGGGAGATTCTGCGCATCGGCTGCACGCCTTCGACGCGCGAAACCACAACCCCCGAAGGCACCGGCTTTGCCGTGGACGCGATGAGCGCGCAGGCCTTCGATCATTATTGGGACCGCGTCGTAGCGCCGATTGTGGCAGCGAGCAAGCCGTATATCGGGACGAGTCTCAAATACCTGGTCACGGATAGCTGGGAATCCGGCGGAGCGAACTGGACAACGGATTTCCGCGAGCAGTTTCAGCGCCGCCGCGGCTACGATCCGCTACCCTATCTGCCCATTGTGACCGGACGGATTCTTTCGAGCCGCGAGACCAGCAATCGCTTCCTGGCCGACCTGCGCCGCACCGTGGCCGACCTTATTGCCGAGAATTACTACGACCGCTTTGCCCAGCGCGCCGCTGCAGCCGGCCTCGGCATTCATCCTGAGGCCGGCGGTCCGCACGCCGCGCCCTTCGATGCGCTTGAAAACTTTCGCGGTTCGGCGATGATGCAGAGCGAGTTCTGGGCGGCGTCAAACTATCACCGCATCCAGGATGAGGACCGCTTTTTTGTGAAGGAAGCTTCGAGCGCCGCGCACATCTACGGCAAGCGATATGTCGCCGCCGAAGGATTCTCCTACATGGGCGCGCCGTGGGCTATTTCGCCGGCGAGAAATTTGAAGCCGACCTTCGACCGCGCTCTCACCGAAGGACTCAACCGGCTTTTCTGGCATGAGTTCACATCATCGCCTGTGCAGTTCGGCAAGCCCGGCATCGAGTATTTTGCCGACACGCACCTTGATCCCAACGTGACCTGGTGGAACCAGGCCGCGCCGATGCTGCTTTCGCTCAATCGCGCGCAGTTTCTCCTGCAGCAAGGCGAGCCCGTCGTGGACCTGCTCTATTTCTATGGCGACCAGGTGCCGGGATTCGTGCGGCTCAAGTCCGATGATCCCGCGCACGTGCTGCCCGGCTACGACTACGACGTAACCAACGAGGACGCGCTGCTGCATCGCATGATTGCCTCACACGGCGACCTGCGCACGCCCGAAGGTATCCAATACCGCGCGCTCGCGCTGCCGGAATGGCGAAAGTTTCCATTGCCTGTGCTCCAGTGGATTGAATCGTACGTGCGCCAGGGCGGAACGGTGATCGGCCTGAAGCCGCTCGGGCCGCTGGGCATTGTGCCGCCGGAAACGAATCGCGAGTTTGAGCAGATTGCAAGCCGGATGTGGAGCCGGTGCTCGGCTGGCGATAGCGGCGCCATTGTGCCATACGGCGCAGGCCACGTTGCCTGTACGCAGAATGCGCGCCGAGCATTCTCCGCGCTCGGCATCCAGCCGGACTTCGCAGTCGAAGCGAATAACTCCAGCGTATTGGATTACGTGCACCGCCGCACCACGAACGCCGAAATTTACTTTGTGCGTAACGGCAGCGACGCGCCAGTGGAAGCCACACTGCGGTTTCGCGTGCATGGCCTTGCGCCCGAGTTGTGGAGCGTGGACACCGGCGCAGTTGCACCGGCGCTCGCTTACAGCGAGCGCGACGGAGCAACCGAGGTGCCGCTCACGTTTCCAGCCTTCGGCTCGGTCTTCGTCATCTTCGAGCACCCGGACGCCCGGCATGCTGTCCGCATCGATCGCAATGGCAGCGATGTGTTTCCCTCGATTGAGCCGGGTGTCGGCGTTTACGCGGATAAGGGCGCGGCTCTTCGGCTGCGCAGCTCAGTGTCTGGTAAGTTCACAGTCCGCTTTTCCGATGGATCGGTGAAAAACCTGCAGATAGCCGCCAACAGCAATCTGCCGCAACTCGGCGAGCAGTGGAAGATAGCCTTCCCCGTCGGGTGGGGCGCGCCGCCTTCGATCATGATGGACAAGCTGCAATCGTGGACTGAGTCGACTGACCCCGGCGTGCGCTATTTCTCTGGAACCGCGACCTACCACAACACCATTGACGTGCCGGCCGGCGCGCTCGCGCCGGAACATGCGATCTGGCTCGACCTCGGCGATGTGCGCGAAGTAGCCACCGTTATGGTGAATGGCAAGCCGCTGCGCACATTGTGGCACGCGCCATTCGTGGTGCGCATCGATCCAGCGCTGCACACAGGGGCCAATGATCTTTCCATCGCGGTGACCAACCTGTGGCCCAACCGGCTGATCGGTGACGCGCAGCCCGATGCGACGGTGCGCCATACGCAGACCAACGTGCGCGTGTACACAAAAGACTCGCCGCTGTTGCCTTCGGGACTGCTTACGCCAGTGAAGATTGAAGTCTTCTCCGCGCCGGCCGTGCCTTAACTCGCGCTTAATTCACTTTTTCAACCCAGCATAGTCGCGCGTGAACAGCGTGAGGTCGATGGTGTCGGCCATGGCCTTGTAGCCGGCGTCGTTGGGGTGAACGTAGTCTCCGGAGTTGTACTCTGCGCGGAGCTCCATCGGTTGGGCCGGATCGCGCGTAGCCGCATCGAAGTCTATAACGCCATCGAAGACCGGCGCATGGCGAATCCACTCGTTGAGCGCGGTTCGCACTTTTTCTCCCTCGGGCCACGTGCACGGGTCACTGTGACAGTCCGGCATCTGCGTAGCGGCAATTACACGCATTCCGTGCTGATGCGCCTGCGCCGCGATCTGCATGAGACCCCACTCAAGCCGATCGAGAAGATCGCTGTAGGGCTGGCGGTTGCGCGTCGTGGCTTCAATGTCGTTGATGCCGTGAAAGAGGATGAGAAATCGCGCGCCGCTGCGGTCAAGCACATCCCAGTCGATGCGTGAGAGCGCGCTGGGGCCATCGCCATCCAGCAGCACGCGATTGCCGCTGATGCCGGTGTTGACCATGCCCAGGATGCCCGCCTTGCGCGTGGCTTGATTTGCGGCCAGACGTGAAGCAAGGTAATCAGGCCAGCGGTGATTGGCGTTGAGCGTAGAGTGATTGCCGTCAGTGATGGAGTCGCCCATCGCAACAATCGCCGATGCGCCGGGCGCATAGACATCAATGCCGGTGAGAAAGTACCAGGAATCGCGCGTCCAGAATTCGCGGTTCGGGACAAGGCTGGTGAAGCTGGAGGCGCTGACCGCATTGCCCGTGGTGATGTATGAGGATTGGCGCGCGCTGGAGTGAAGCGTCATGCCCTGCGCGCTCTCGGGAAAGTAAAGGCTGACCGCGACATTTGCAAGCGGAGGAACATCGAGAGCAGCTGGATCGCTGACGATGGTTGCTCCGGGAGGAATAATGACATTCGCCGAGCCGGCGAAGGTAATGACACGGTCAGAGCCGGGTACGATGCCGGTCAAATCGGCGGCAGGGCTGCTTTCCGCGCTCATCGCGATGTGCGCCGCGCCGATGCGTAGCGGCGTAACGCCGAAGCGATTCGAGAGCCAGATGCGCACCTGCGAGCCGCCCACGCTTGAGTGCGCAATGAGTCGCAGAGTCTGGCCTGCGAGCTCGGGAGCGTTGGCCTGGCTGCCCTGCACCATCGCGGTACCCCACGTGGCAATCCATGGTGAAGTCCAAGCCGAGGCTTGCTGCCCATTTGCCGCAGCGCAAACGAGCGCGGCGCAGGCAGCAAGCGCAAGGCTGGGCAGCCTGCGCAACCGCGCGCAAAGTGGCATCATACCTGCTGCGCTCCTCTCGTCACGCGGGATAGTAGCGCGGCCACTCGCTCTCTGAAGGCGGCGAATCGGGCGGAAAACTGCTTACACGTCGGAACGGCTCGCCGGGTTTGGGATCCCAGTTGCGCCATGAGCTTGGATCGGTGTCCGCGACTGGCGAGCGGTGGCCTTCGCCGTTGCCGTTCACTGCGCTAACGCAGAATTCAATAACTTCGGCGCTCTCGCCGCCGCTGGATTTGCCTGGCCCGGAATTCGAGACGCGAATGCCGGGATGCCTGTGAACGTGCGCGCGGTCGCGGCCGCGATAAATAAGTTGAAACTCCTTCTCGCCGGCTGTCTTGCTGCGCGCGTAAAAATGGTATTCCGTTACGCCCAGCAACTCGCCCCACGTGACGCGAGCTTCGCCGTCGCGCAGGTCGACGTGCAGACCGTCGGGCGCAGGCGGCGGCTGATCGGTGACATAGATGGGGTACTCCGGGCCGGGTTCGCTCGCGTGTTGTTCCGCGTGTTGTTCATTGATCGCAACAGCGCGCACGTGAATTTTTTGGCCATTCGCGAGGCCGGTCAACTCGCAGTGTGGCTGCGCTTCCGTTGTGGCTGTACTCCACGTGGCGCCGGAGTCAGCACTGATCTCGAAGCGGTATTTTGTTGCGGAAGCGACGGGAGACGCGAAGACCTCGGCCGCGCTGGCGCGGTTCTCGGTGCGCTCGATTGACGGTGCAACGGGGACGGGCAACCGGTCAGTGAGCTCCCATGAGTGCCGGCCGGCGGGAACCTCGACGGTCAGCACGCCGGATTCGCTACGGATTGTCTGCGGCGCGCCGTCAATGTAGAAAGTCGCCTTCTCTGTAGCCAAAGGCGCTGCAATGCTGACCGACGATGCCTGCGGCGCATAGTAGAAGCCGCGCGGCGCTTCGCCGTTGGCAACTGCGCCGCTGATGCCGAGATCCGTATCCGCTGTGCTGAATGCGAGGCCGGGCACGGCGATGTGCGTGCCATGGAAGAGCGCGAATTCGATTCGGCTACCCGCGCGCCGGATCAGGCCAGCCGTGCCTTCGAATACAAACTCATCTTCGGAAAACTCGACAGGCTGTGGATTGCGAAAGACGAGATCATCGATATCTTCGGTCCGCACGCGGCAGCCGAACGGAGCGACCTCCGCATCGATGTCTTTGCGATGGCTGACGAGCGTCATCGAGTCGCCAACGCCATCGAACCAAATTCCGGTTGATGCTTCGGTATTTATTTCGGTGTGCTTGGTTTCGTTGCGCGGCTCCGCGCCGCGCAGCAGTTTAAGCGTTGGCATCTGGTCGCCGCGGCGCACGAACCACGTGAGCCGGTGCGGCACCGAAGGGTTCACCACGTGGTCATAGACGACAAAGTAATCGTGGCCGGCGAGCAGCACGCT
>JASIJW010000008.1:0-6168 GCA_030050035.1 Acidobacteriaceae bacterium
CGTCTTCGCTGCCGTTGGCCAGGTTATTGAAATAAACGTTGTAGTTTGCGTTGGCCGTGTCACCACTCGTGTTGTAGACCCCAGCACCTAAAGAGGAGGCGGTATTGTTCGCGAAGACGTTGTTATTTACGGTGAGAGTAACCGAAGCACCGCTCGCATTGAAAATGGCGCCGCCGGAGCTTCCAGAGGCCGAGTTGGCGTAGAACGTGTTGTTGGTAGCGGTCAGCGTTCCGTCATTCTGGATGGCGCCGCCGCCTGCGGACGCGGAGTTTTGAGTAAAGGTATTGTCGACGACCGTCATGGTCGCGCCGCTGGCGTTGAAGAGGGCTCCTCCCTGCTGCGCGGAGTTACCGCTGAAGGTGCTGTATGCAACATTGGCGGTGCCGGCATTGTCGATGGCGCCGCCGGATGTGGCGGTGTTTGCCGCAAACGCGCAATTCTGTACGGTAACGGTAGCTGACGCGTTGACAGAAATCGCGCCGCTGCCATTGGTGATCGTCATGCCGGAGATGGTGACGTTGGTCCCTGGGCCGACCTGGAAAATGGCAAATCCCGCGCCGGAGACGGTGAGTTGACTGGCGCCTGGCCCCCCGATCGTCAGGTTTTGGGTGATGGCCGGAAGGGCGCTGGTCAGCGCGATCGTGCCACTTACGCTGAAGTCGATGACATCGCCTCCGCCGGCCTGTGCGTTGGCCTGGTTGATGGCATCGCGCAGGGAGCAGGTTCCGGTGCCGCAACTGCCGGAGGCATCGGATGAATCGGCCGTCGTGTTCACGGTCAGGGTCGCCGCCCGTGCTCCGGCTGCGCACAATATGAATGCCGCCACCAGCGCCGTGAGTCGCGCGAGGTAGACTCTGCCCCGCTTGCGCCCGCCCATTGGGAGGAAAGCTGAAATATGGAGTCGAGGTGGAACAGCCAAGGACAACGAGCGAAGCGCGTTCATGGGCAGACTCCCGGTGGGCGTTGACTTGTCGCGGGACTGCGCGATCCTTCGAATCGCACACAGCGACTCGAGACGCGTGACAGTGCTAACGCCACACTGCGATGAAGAGCAAACGATTAATGCGCGGAGAAAGCTTGGGGCCCTATACACAGTTTTTCTTAAATATGGCGGTAACGCCGCAAATCGGCGAATCCGTCGCCCAGAAAATCGACTTGCAGTTGTGACCGAGATTCTTTCGCAGCTGGCCCGTGAATTAAGGAGTATGAAAATCTGCAAAAGTGCCCCAAAACAGAGGGCAGGTCAAAGCAAAGTTTCCCTTTTAAAAAAAACTACTTGTGGCCCAAGGGAAGATGAAGAGTGATTCAGGAACAGTGAAAGTGTGGCAGCCGTGGCGGTTGATGTCAATGAAAAAAACAAAGGATACTACCAGACGAAAAGGCGTGAAGCGGCAGGCGTGGACCGCAGGTAATGCGCGATCGAAAACCGCTTAGTCGAGCCGAGAATGGCGCGTGACGCCTGCAACGGACGGCGCTGATTCCTGCTTTGCGCGATCATCGCCGTTCTGTAATGGTCCAGGATCCGTTTCTCTTGCTTAAGGTCACTTGAATCATCTGGATGTGCGGCGCGGACTTAGGAATGATCTGCGTGGTTTCCGTGCAAGTCCAACTTGCGGTATCTCCGGAAATGGTCAAGGAAGATGGAGAACAATTATCGGAGATCGCAGCTTCTGGATAATTCTTGAACAGGCCCTGAAAATCTTTGCCTTGTTTGGCGGACATTCCCGTCCAAATCATCTGCATTCGCGCGACATTGTGCACCTGCAGGGCGGCATTAAAGTTGGCCATAACCGCTGCGATCGTAGCTTTCTCGTCGACGGCAGGAGTGGGATTTACCACCGGTGGCGGGGGTTGTTCGACAAGAACATTTACAGTTCTCTGTTGCGTTCCGCCGTTTCCGCGGGCGGTAAGCAGATAAGCGGTCGTGGTCCGCGGACTGATGGCGGTCTGCCCGTTGAGATCCACCTGACCAATGTCGTGATCGATGAAAACCTCGGTGGCATTCGCGGTCTTCCACTGCAGCGTGGTCGATTGTCCTTGCTCGATCTGCACTGCGCTGGCGGCAAAGGAGAGAATCTGTGGCGGCTGGGCCTGAGGCTTAACGACGCTCACCGTCACCATCCGCTGCTGGTTTCCATTGCTCCCGCGGGCAGATAGCGTGTAGGTAGTGGTGGTCTGCGGGTTCACTGTCACGTTCCCGCTTGCAATCACCTGGCCGACTCCGTTGTCGATAGTGACTCCGGCCGCGTTCGCGGTCTGCCACTGCAGCGTGACCGACTGACCGAGCTCAATCTGCGCCGCGTTGCTCGTGAAAGAGAGAATCTGAACCGGCTTGGAAGGCGCGACAGTGGGGGTGAGGATTGCAGCTATGCTCCGCTGGTCGCCAGGCTTAAGGGACAGGTTTTGCTGAAAGGGTTGGTAGCCAGTAAGAGTAATAGCAAGAGCTCGCGTGCCCGGCTGGATATCTTCAAGCGGCAGGCTGCCGCGGGCGTCGATAGTTCCCTTCTGCACGTTGTCGATGGTGACTTTGGCACCAGGCGTGGAACTGATGATTAAAGAGGCGGTCGTCTCGGTAATCGGGCCATTAGAGCGGATGAGAGAGACGCTCATCGCGGTTTGGCGATTCTGAGTGATGAGCTCTTTTTCGGCAGGGACCTCTGTATAACCAGCCTTGGCGAGTCGAACCGAATGACTGCCTGGATCGAGAAGCAGTGTCAGTCTTCCGTCGGCCCCGGTAAACCCCTTCAGTTCGTTGTCCACGTACACGTCGGCTCCGTCGATATTGGCCTGAATGACCAGGGTTCCAGAAGCCGGAGGCGGCGGAGCGGGTGGTGGTCCGGAAGGCTTACGCAGCAGCAACACGACGGCAATCGCCGCAATGGCAAGTACCGCAATCCCGCCCACCAGCAGCACGGGAGATTTCCGCGCCTGGACTACTGGCTCGTCGAAACCTTCGATGGTCTCCGCGCCCGGCCTGCTCGCGGCTTTGCTCGCGCCAGCTTTAGCGGCCTCTTCCTTTAGGCGGCGCCAGGCGGTTTGCTGTGTGGGGCTGGCGAATTCCACCAGGGGCGCAGAAGCGCGAAGCTCATCGCGGGCCGCAGTCGCATTGTTGGCCAGCAGCGCCGTCCTGGCTGCGTCTACAGCGCTGGCGACCGCCTGATTCGAATGCTGCCGGCGCTTCTCTTCGATTTGGGATAATGACTGCGTCAGCTCCGCGGAATCTCCCCAAGCTCGCTGAACCGCCTGAATCGCTTCAACGGCCGCGGTGAAATCATTGCGTTCCGCGGCCTGCACAGCCATCGAGATGCCATTCGCGCTTGCCTCTTTGCGACGCTTTTCGGTGCGGATCTCTTCGCTAAGCGCATGAAGGGGCGATCCTGGATTCGCTGCCGACGGCTGCTCCTCTAAAAGCCGCAGTGCCTCGTCGAGTTGGCCGCGTTCGCGAAGCCGGACGATGCGTTGCAGAACGGCTTCGGTTTTCCGCTGAAGTTCGCCTTGTTTATCGCGGGCCTCCGCAAGCACCCGCAGCAAGGAAGCGTCTCCGGTTTCTGCGCTGGCTGCTTCAAGAAGGCGAACTGCCTGGTCGAGTTGTTCCGCTTCGAGGAGCGATTTTACCTGGGCCACGCAGGCGGCGATGCGCGCAGAGCGCTGCTGTTGCGCCAGCTCCGCGCGCGCCAGCTCCAGCAATTCGCCCACGCCGGCCTCGTCGGCAAACTCGATCTGGTACGATTCCAGGATCTCGATAGCTTTCTCGAATTCGGTGCGGTCGATCGCACTCTGCGCTTCCCTCAGGTACCGCCCGCGGATCTCTTCTTTTTCCGCCGATTTGAGGCGCTGGCGCAAAGCGTCTTCGAAGGCCAGGAGCCGCTCGTCACCGGGAAGCTCCTGCAGCGCCTTCTGCACGATGAGCAACGCCTCGCCGGGAGCCTGCAGAAAGGTCTCCTGCGCTTGGGCGATTGTAGAGTCGACCAGCCGTCGGACCCTGGCTTTGCGGCTCTGCACGGCGACGCGCGTCTTGAGTTGCAAAAGGCTGGGTTCGCTCGGCAACTGCTCCAGCGCACGGTCGACCAGGTCGGTGGCGCGATCGTAGTTCTCCTGGTTGAGGAGGTTTTCAATCTCCACCTGGATTCGCTCGAGAATCTTTCGCCGGCGCTCCTGCTCCTGACCGCTCATCGCGGTCTGCATGAGATTGTCGAGATCCGGAGCTGCGGAATCGATCTCGGAGGCTCTTTTGAGCAGTTCGATAGCCGCTGTAAATTGGCGCGAGGTGATCTCCTGGCGCGCTCCGGCGAGCAGATCGCGTAACTGTCCCTGACGCGCGGCTGCCTCCACTTGCCGATTGACTTCAAGATAGGCGGCGCGGACATTGGCATCATCCGGCACCAGTTGCAGCGCCTGCTCCACCACCTTAAGGGCGCCCGTCCAGTCGCCGCGATCACGCAGCCAATCCGCTTTCGTCATGAGGCTGGCGACCTCTTCATGCCGGCGCCTGGCTTCCTTCACAGCCTCGAGCTTCGCCTTCAGCTCAGGATTGGCCGGATCGCGCTTGATGGCCTGATCGAAGAGAGTCTGCGCGTCGGTGAAATTGGCCGCCGCCAGCGCCGCGTCCGCCTCTGCGACCAGCTTGCGGAGCTCCTCTGCGCGTTGGAGCTGAGTGAGATGCTGATTGACAATGCCCAGCAGTTGCCGGGCCCCGGTGTGCTGGGGATCCATGATGGTGAGCTGGCGCAGCACATCGCGCGCGCTCGAGAATTGCCCTTCAGTGGTCAGCCGCTCGGCATCCGCGAACAATGCTTCTACCTGGTGCTTCTTGAGCCCTTCATTGACGATCCGCAGATCGGCGCCAAGCTCTTCAGCGGTGGAATAGCGTTCCTCGGGGTTCTTGGCGAGCGCCTTGTCGATAATTGCGTCCAACGCTGGCGGATAGTTAACAAGCCATCGGCTCAAAGGCGGGTGTGGCTCATCAATTACCTTGTGCATGATCGCCAGTTCTTCGCCCTGGCCGCCCGGGAACGGCAACTGCTCGCAAAGAAGCTGGTAAAGCATCACGCCGGTGGCCCAGATGTCCGATCGTCCGTCGAACGGGTCGCCCTTTAGCCGCTCCGGGGAGATGTAATGAACCGACCCGATCACGGTTCCGGTCTGGGTGAGTCCAGTTTCGAACTTGGCCTTCTGCACGCTGGCGATGCCGAAGTCGACGATCTTGGCCTGGATCGGAGTGCGCTTCACCATTACATTGGCGGGTTTGATGTCGCGATGGATGACTCCGCTCTGGTGGGCAAATCCGAGCCCCGTGCACACCTGCTCGATCACGCTGAGTTTTTCAATGAGGGAGAGCGGCCGCTTGGAGGCAATCAGCTTATCAAGCCCTTCTCCGTCAATAAATTCCATGACGATGAACGGCTTGCCGTCCTCGTCGCCAACGTCGAAGACGATGGCGATGTTGGGGTGCAACGGAGCCTGCGCCTCGCGGTAAAACCGCTTGAGCATCTCCGGCTGACCGTCCAGGCTTTCATTGAGGGTCTTGATGGCTACGGGCCGGCCAATCAGTGTATCTTCGGCGCGATAGACCACACCCATCCCGCCGCGTCCGAGGACGCCAAGAATCTCGTATTTGCCGATCTTCTTACGTACACTCGTGTCCAAAGCTTCTCGCTCCAAGGCCCCAGAAAGAGCAGAGACGGACTGCCTGGGATTAGCAAATGGAAAATGCTCTATGGAAGAGCTGCGATGTGCCGACCCCGCTGATAGGTGATACAGCAAAAGCTAGCACAACCGCCCTTATGCGGCAACCACTTCCCCGCCTTCGGAGCTGCCGCATCGCGGAGCAAGCCTTCGCCGTCCAACGCGGGCACGAGGCCGTCCTGGATGTCGAACTGCCGCTGCGGCACAAAGCGAATGTACAAATCTCTTGCGCAAAGAGCGCGAAATTGCGAAACTCTATCTCGCAATGAAGCTCGCTGCGTAAGAGAGCAGGCTCGTGCTGCGCTTTGTTGCTAAAGAACCAACGGGTTCCCAGTACGGCTCGCCTTCAGATCTGCACTATGAGGCGGTTTAACTCCGGTTGAACCCCGGCCGGAAGCCGCCTCCACATCGACAACCTCGCTGCGCGACGAGCGAAACCTCGGACCGGGAGACAGCAATATGCCCATGCAGGTTTGTATGGGA
>JASIJW010000439.1:0-3446 GCA_030050035.1 Acidobacteriaceae bacterium
CCGTTGCGGCTTCGCTTGGACCCTTCGGCGCGGCGCTGCATAACGGCGCCGAATATACGGGCGATTACGCCTGCTCGTTTGCCGAGTTAGTGCGGTTCCATCGTGAGCGGATTGCGGTGCTGGCGGCGACGCGCGGCGCCGCGCGGCCGGACGTGCTGGCGTTCGAGACCTTGCCCTCGCTTGAAGAGGCGCGCGCGCTGGGCGAGGCTTTAGAAGATTGGCCAGAGCTGCGGGCATGGTTTTCCTTTACCTGCCGCGATGACCGCCACGTGGCGCATGGCGAGCGGCTGACCGATTGCGCGGCTGTTGTCGCGGGGCTGCCGCAGACAGTGGCGATTGGCGTGAACTGCACGAGGCCTGCGCTGGTGGGCAAGCTCATCGGCGAGTTGCGCAAGGCTTCCGACTGGCCGGTGATCGTCTATCCCAACTCCGGCGAGGGGTGGGACGCGGCGCGGCGGTCATGGACGGAGGCAGGGACGGAAACGCGTGACGCGGCGGCGTTCGGGCGGATGGCTGAGGAATGGTATCGCGCAGGCGCTCAGATGGTGGGCGGATGCTGCCGGACGGGACCGGAGCACATTGCGGCGGTAAAGCGAGCGGCTAAAGCATTTTCGGAATTGGTGTAGACCGAAGGCACGCGCTCAAGTGGCTTTTTCCTCAAGAAAAAGCCACCCCTCACCGCCCTCAAAAAGTCTACGAGTATTCCGAAAATGCTCTAAAGCACAGTAAGGCTGGCGGCGGATTTGCGCGGCGGAATGAAGTGCCCGGCGCGCGATGCGATGGACAGCTTTTCGTGGCTGAGGATGGCGCGGATCTGATGCCGGGCGTGCTCCGACCATGGACCGAAGCTGTCGATCTTTACATAGGCCTGCCAGTGGCGCAGCGCGGCGCGGGGTTGGTGCAGGCGTTCGTAGGCCAGAGCCAGGTTGTAATGCGCGTCAGCATAGCGGGGCACAAGCGCGATGGCTTTGCAGTAGGCGGCGATGGATTCGTCAAGCCGCTCAAGCTCGTCGAGCACGTTGCCCAGGTCGAAATACGCCAGCACGTAATTGGGATCGGCGTCAGTGGCGCGGCGGTAATACTCCTCGGCCTGTGTGAACTCGCGCAGATGAAAGTGCAGCGTGCCGAGATTGATGCAGGCCGGCGCGTAATTGGGATCGAGGCCGATAATCTCGCGGTAGAGAGCGATGGCGCGCTGCTTGTCGCCGGATTCCTCGGCTTGCACGGCGCACTCGAAAAGGTCTGCAATGCCGCGCTGCGCCTGCTGGCCGCGCCGGCGCAGCGGAGCAGGCTCACACGCTGCGGAGGGCCGGTCGAGCTGATCTTCTCCGAGATGCTCTACGCTTTCAAAATCAAATAACAGTTGGCGGCGGATGGGATCGACCATGGCGCCGTGATGCCGGAACGCCAGCCGCGTGCCGGTGCGGACGACGCGCGCTTCAAGCAGCGGGTTGGCCATGCCGGCCACGGCCTTCATGGCCAGGATGGAATCGCGGATGGAGGCAGCGGGAACGGCGTTCTCGCGCAGCAGGCGCAGTGTGCGCAACTGGCCAAGGTCCCGGAAGCTGTAGCTCTGTTGTTGGGGAATTAACCCGGCGCGCTCCCAGCCCAGCAACTGGCGGGAACTGATTTCGAGGATTCGCAACACATCGCGACGGCTGTAACTGCCCACCCCAAACGCCCCCATAGGTTCTCTATCCGGCCTCTCGTTCATCGAGGGGAGATACGCTCTGGTGCGATTATGCCAAGAGTGTACGTGGATAAGAGGGCAGCAATTCAACCAGGCAAGAAAAAAATCGTGGATAACCGGTGCACGATTTGATTCGTCTGGAGGGAAGTTGCGGACGGACAGGATGGAGCCGACGATCGGACTTGAACCGATGACCTGCTGATTACGAATCAGCTGCTCTACCAACTGAGCTACGTCGGCCTGCTGGTTCGATTGTATCTTCCGGGGTGGGGAAGGTAAAGTTAAGCGGTAGGAAGCAAAGTCCGCTCAGGGTGACGCATGAGCATCATGGCGCAGACAATCGTGCTGGCGTTCAGGATAGCGCTGGTGTGGGTGGGTGGATTCATCCTGGCGGTTGGGGTGCGCGCAGTACTGCCGGAGAAATCGGGCCTGACCTTTTTAAAGGGCGATGGCGCGCTCTTTGTGCCTTACGACCGGATGGGGTTCTGGACGTGCCTGCTGGCCGCGGTTACGGTCACGGCGCTGGTGGTCATCCGGGCCATGCTTGTGGACTTTGGAGTGCGGCAGATGCGTTGATCCAATTCGTTGATGTGGACGCGCTGAGGACGAAATCGCTTCCAGCTTATGCAGATTGATCCCGTGATTGAATGGCGCAGGCTTAGCGAGCATTACCGCGCGCTGAGCGAGGAGCAGTTGCGCGAGCTGGCGCACGACTATGCCGACCTGACCGAAACGGCGCAACAGGCCCTGCGCGCGGAGATGAGCAGCCGTGGCCTCGGTGCGCCCATGTGGAGTGATGCGCCTCAAGCGCGCGTACAGCCTGCTGGGTCGAGCGCGGTCCTTAACGAGGATGGGGTTGCGGACGGTCCGCTTGTCGATTACACATGGAAGACTCTGCTGTGTGAATGCGACACGGACGAGCAGGCATGGCAGATTTCCGAGATGCTGCGTCAGGCAGGCATCGAGAGCTGGATCGATGGTCCCAGCCGGTATTCGCCGCATCCCGAACTGGATATAACCAGCCCCCGCGTGCTGGTTGCAGCCGACGAGCTCGACCAGGCCCGCCTGGTTGCCGCGCGGCCGGTTCCGCAGGAGATTGTAGAAGAGTCGCAAATGAAAGGGCCGGAGTTTGAGATGCCGAAGTGCCCCCGCTGCGGCGTGAGCGATCCGACCTTTGAGAGCGCGGAGCCTGTGAATTGCTGGAAGTGCGAAAGCTGCGGCGCAGAATGGAGCGACCCTGAGCCCACGGACGACGAGAGGAAATGACCGGGGCTGCAGGCGCCTTAGAATTTGAAATTCGCTAACCCTGATTTGCTGCTTGCTCGATCTCGGTAACATCCTCGGCGCTGAGCTGCAGGCTTGCCGCGCCGATGTTTTCTTCCAAGTGCGCCACGCGCGAGGTTCCGGGAATCGGCACCAGCACCGGCGAGCGCTGCAACAGCCAGGCCAGCGCAAGTTGCGCGGGACGGGCGCCGTGCCGCGTGGCTACCTGCAGGAAGGTTTGCGCAGCCGGGTTGTCGGGCTTAAGCAGTTTGCCGGCGTTGATGGGATACCAGGGCAGAAAACCGATGTTGCGGCGCTCGCAGTAGTTGAGCGTTTCTTCGTGCCGGCGGTCGGCCAGGCTGTAGCGGTTCTGGATGCTGACGATGGGCACGATCTTTTCCGCCTCTTCGATCTGTTCAGGCGTCACCTCGCTCAGGCCGATGTGGCGGATCTTTCCTTGGTCTTGGAGTAGTTTGAGGGCTCCCAAGGATTC
>JASIJW010000440.1:0-2991 GCA_030050035.1 Acidobacteriaceae bacterium
CTGAACATGCGCGATCCGGTGATGTACCGCATTCTGCATGCCGAGCATCACCGCACCGGAAACGAGTGGTGCATTTACCCGATGTACGACTTCGCGCATGGGCAGTCGGATTCGATTGAGAAGGTTACGCACTCGATGTGCACGCTCGAGTTCGCCGACCATCAGCCGCTCTATCGCTGGTACATCGAGCAGTTGGACATCTTCCCTTCGCAACAGATTGAATTCGACCGGCTGAACCTGACCTATACGCTGCTGAGCAAGCGCAAGCTGCTGCAGCTCGTGCAGGAGGGACGCGTGAGCGGCTGGGACGATCCGCGGATGCCTACGCTCAGCGGGATTCGCCGGCGCGGGTTTACGCCGGAGGCCATTCGCGCCTTCGTGGCCTCCGTTGGAGCGACGCGCACTAACGGCATTGTCGACATCGAGATGCTGGAGCACTTTCAGCGCGACGACCTGAACCACCGCGCCGCGCGCGCCATGGCCGTGCTGCGGCCGTTGAAGCTGGTGATCGACAACTATCCTGAGGGGCCGAACACGGACCAGGAGGAGTTTGTCGAAGTGGCGAACAACCCTGAGGATCCGTCGGCCGGTACGCGGCAGGTGCCGTTCTCGCGCGAGCTCTACATCGAGCAGGACGACTTCCGCGAGGTTCCTCCGCCGAAGTACTACCGGCTGTCGCCGGGCAAGGAAGTGCGGCTCCGCAACGCTTACTTTGTGACGGCGAAGCGTGTGGAGAAGGATGCGGCCGGCAACATTGTTGCCGTGCACTGCACCTACGATCCGGCCAGCCGCGGCGGCAACTCACCCGACGGCCGCAAAGTGAAGTCGACCATTCATTGGGTCTCGACGGCGCACGCCATTTCAGCCGAGGTCCGGCTTTACGAAAAGCTGTTTTCGAACCCCGACCCGAACAGCTACGCGGAAGGCGGAAGCTTCCTAGACAATCTCAATCCCAATTCGCTTGAGGTGGTCGCCGACGCAAAGCTGGAGCCGTCGCTGGCGCATGCGACGCTCGACGAGCGCTTCCAATTCGAACGCGTGGGCTACTTCTGCCTGGATCCGGATTCAACGACGGGCAAGCTGGTGTTCAACCGGACGCTGCCGCTGAAAGATTCGTGGGCGAAGATTGAGAAGAAGGCGGGGAGTTAGAGCCGCAGGACTCCTTTGGAACGTAATAGGAAGAACTTATCTCGATATGTGAGACGTAAGCTGGACATCAATTGAACGCTAATTGAACGTGATCTTTTCTAACTATTACGAGCAATTACGGAATCATCGAGCATGCGGTAGGTCATTTACCTACAACCTGTGGTTATAAAGCATTTGACCCCTTGTTACAAAAGCATTTGGATGCGAGTATGTTTCTGTGCTGGCGCAATTATCACTCAGCGAGATCTGTGTATCGCTCAGAGCGACCGCGGGGGTAGTCTATCAGCATCTTTCTGCGCCAGTCGTTTTAGTGTTGCTCAGCATTGTCATCGTTCGGCGCCTTCTTTATTTGCCCTATCACGCTGCGAATGCTTATTCCTTTGCTGTCGTCGCTTTTGGCCGCGTACGACTTTTTCAAATAGAACTGAAGATCAAGCTGTTGCAAGCACAGAAAAGACTCGAACGAGCTAAAGCCGCATGCCACGTTAAAGCCACTATCCCAGCAATAAAGAAGGCGCCAGGAGATTGAGCGGCAAAGTTCCGGAAAAGCGTCTGGCTGGAGACTAACGAGCTGCAGAGTTACTTGCCGATTAAGTCAATGGCGACGGTGATGGTCTTCGGCGGCATGCATTGCGTCTGGTCGCAGGCCTGGTAGCGCAGCTTGCCTTTGACGAGATGATCGCCGGACGCGGCGATGAGGCGCGCCTGGATGGCGAAGTTGCCTGTATAGACATTGAGGCGGGTATTGGGATCGGCGGGCAGCGTGATGTTTGTGCCCTCTGGGTACGTGGCGCCGGCGAGGCGTACGCCGGAGTCGTCAGGGATCGAGAAGCTGGTGGGGATGAGGAATTCTTCGCTGGGCGTATGCGAGTTGATGTGCAGCCCCTGCGCCACGCGGAAGTGCAGCGCCACCGGGCTCGATTTGCCGGCCGGCAGGGTGAGTTGCTCGGGGTAGAGGTATTGCACGGCCTCAGTTTTTTCAGCGGACTGGCTGCGCGGCCCGTTGGAGACGAACTGGCCAAACGCAGCCGCGGCGCACAGGCACAGCGCAGGGACTGCAAACGCCGCGCTCGTTTTTCTCGCCGTTATTCGGATCGCCTTTCTCATTTTCCAATTCCCAAAGACACGGCAGCAGGTTCAGTCTGCCAGCGCCTTCTTGATGTTTTCCTCGATATCGTTCGCGGAGTTGATGCCCACCTGCGCCGCAACCACTACGCCCTTGCGATCGACGAAAAATGATGTAGGCAGGTCGTCAATCCCGCCATACGGCTTGCTGATGCTGTCGCCGTCGAGCAGGATGGGGTACGGCATTTTTTCCTGGGCGACAAACTTGGCGATTTCGCTTTTGTCCTTCGTCCATGCGTCGCTGCCCGGCTTGGCGTCGTCGCCTTCGCTATCGATGCCGAGCACCTCGAATCCCTTGTCCGCATATTTGTTGCGTAGCTCGACGAGCCACGGCGTCTCAATTTTGCACGGGCCGCACCAAGTGGCCCAGAAGTTGATGAGCACAGCCTTGCCCTTGTAACTGGCGAGCGAAACCTTTTGGCCGTTCATATCCTCAAGCGTAAAAGCCGGCGCGCTCTTGCCCCTGAGTGGCACAACAGATTGGGGCGCTTCGCCCATCGGCCCGGCGGGAATCAGCTCGGCCTGTTCGGCCTGCATGGCAGCGCGGCGCTGGGCTTCCTGTTGGCGGTACTCCCAGTTTGCCCATCCCGCCCAGCCGAAGATGGCGAGCAGAAAAAGCACAGCAAAGAGCACCAGCGTGTTGCGCCGAACGGGAAAGGATCTCATATATCTATTGTACGAACAAGAGGTCAGCGGGTTAGCAAACAGGCATTTCCA
>JASIJW010000441.1:0-5257 GCA_030050035.1 Acidobacteriaceae bacterium
CTTAAAAAAACAGGAAGAACAGACCGGAGCGCCGCAAACGTCGTTGCGTGGGGTACATTCATTTCCAGAACCATGACGGTGATGATGACCGCCAAAACCCCATCGGTGAATGCCTCATGGCGACTTTTGCTCATCTGCCAGCTCCCGGCATCTAGTTCTGACGTCCGTCTAACCCACGCCCGTCCGGCGCATGCTGAGCACCTCCGCTCTAGTGCAAATGCGATTCCCAGTCGGCCGGAACCTTTTTCGCCGGACCGGGAACGGGCTGATCTTCAGGATGCCAGCGGGGAGGCGCAAGCTTTTCGCCATGGACGGTCTGCTGTGTTTCGTAGCTGTAGAACCAGGTTTCGCCCGGCTCAAAGCTGGCGATGATCGGGTGGCCCGTAGCGCGAAAGTGCTTAGTCGCGTGCTGGCTGGGTGAGCTGTCACAACAACCCACGTGTCCGCACTCCGTGCAGCGCCGCAAGTGCAGCCACCATCCGCCGGAAGCCAGGCACTCCACGCAGCCATTGCCGCTGGGCGGAACATTGGGATTCATTCCCTTTCGCTCGGATTTCATGGTTGGTTCTCCAGCCAAATAGAAGGGTTTGGCGTGCGAGCTTCGAAACGAATTCCGCACGCCCGATGTTGACGAGCATACGCTACCCGATACCTTGACATCGAGCTTCGTTCTGCGCATCGTAGAGGTACTCGCGCGCTGCGCACTGCACCTGCGATCTGCCGTAGGAGGTGCTTCCTTGTCACATCCATTGCCGAACTTTGGAACATGGCCCGATCTTGCATGGGATCAGTGGAAAGACACTGCCGAAACCCTGCACATGTATATGCAGATCGTGGGCAAGACACGCCTGGCTCTTACGCCGCTGCAGAACCACTGGTGGAATGTTCCGCTCTACCTGACGGCGCGGGGGCTGTGGACCTCGCCGATCCCGACGCCCGACGGCCAGATTCTTGACGTTGAATTCGACTTTCTCTCGCATGAGGTCATCTGCCGCACCAGCCTTGGAGAGATTCGCAGAATCGAACTGGCGCCCAAGCCCGTTGCCACATTCTTCCAGGAGTTCACCGCAACGCTCGCATCGCTTGGGATTCACGTGACCATTGATCCCATGCCAGCGGAAGTCGCAGATCCCATTCGTCTCGATCTGGACACGGCGCACCGCAGTTACGACCGCGACGCAGCCTGGCGGTTCTGGCGGGCGCTGATCATTGCCGACACGCTCCTGAAGCGCTTCTCCACCAATTTTTATGGCAAGATCAGCCCCGTTCATTTTTTCTGGGGCTCCTTTGACCTTGCCGTCACGCGCTTCAATGGCAAGCTGGCGCCGCCTCGTCCCAATGCCGACAGCATCCAGGCCGAGGCCTACTCGCACGAGGTGATCAGCGCCGGCTTTTGGCCGGGAAATGGCGGCTATGGCCGCGCTGCGTTCTACGCGTACGCAGCGCCCGTTCCGGATGGACTCGGGAAAGTTGTCCTCAAGGACAGCGGCGGATTCAACGAGACGATCGGAGAGTTTGTGCTCGATTATGACGCCGCCAGAAAGACACCCAATCCTGCAAGAACGGTCCTCGAATTTCTCGAAGAGACCTACTCTGCCTCGGCAGACCTTGCCAGGTGGGATCGAGCGAGCCTGGATCGTAAATTCCGTTTCGAGCATAAAGGCAGTGAGAAAATTCCGTTTCGGCCATAAAAGCAGCGAGGGCCATGCTTGCTTTGGAGCAAGTGGGCAAGCGTAAATCCACTCGTCCATCCTCATCTGCTGGCGGCGTCGAAACGCGACGGAATCTGCTTGCGCGCGGCCAGCTTCGCCTGCTTCATCACAATCGCTGCTTCTGTTGCAATGACTGCTCTACGACGCAGGCGCGCAGCGGTCCAACTCTCTGCGTTGCAATTTTTTACTTGACATTCCGTTTTGTTTCGGACACGATTGCTCTCGTTTCTTAGATACGCAGGAATCTCTCTGGAACGAATCCTGAACGGACATACGGGATGAATCAGGACGTGCGCAGTTTGCACCGACCTGAGCTGGTTAACAGGACAGCTAGTATTTTCCCAGCCCGCTTTGTTCAACCCTGGAAAAAACGGTAGGCGCTGATGCGATACGGAGCCGCTTTGCGGCTGCCGTCGGCTGCACATTGCAGTAGTTGATGCTCTCGTGCCCAGTTGAACGCGTGCGGCGTGCGTGCCCGCTCAGTATCGTGCGCGCCGCTCGTGATCGGAGTTAAAATCCGCTCGCTCGAGGTGTGTCTATGCCGCCCTCGGTCAATCTTGCAGGATCCTGGAAGCTGCTCGCCTGGCGCCGCATCGAGCAGGATGGCTCAACTACATACCCGCTTGGCGAAGATGCCACAGGCGTGTTGATCTACGCGGCCGACGGAAGCATGGCCGTGCAGATGACCGCGGCGCATCGTCCTGCTATCCGTTCTGAAAATGCGCTCGGCGGCGACCTGCACGAGCGCGCCCAAGCCTACTCAACGTGCCTCGCCTATTTCGGCACGTGGGAGGTGCAGGCCGACACGGTCATTCACCGGCTCGACGCCAGCCTCTATCCCAACTGGTCCGGCACGCTGCAATCGAGGCCATTCGAATGCGACGGTTCCACACTGGTGCTGCGGACGCCGCCTTCCAGCGGCAAAGATGGAACCGTGGTGAATGAAATGTCCTGGTCACGAATTCCGACACGGGTTTCGACGCCGGCTACTGCGCGAGACTCGACAGTCGATCGGACCGCTGACTCGGCACTGGCCAAGTCAGGCGACTAGATGCCAAGCGGCGCATCACGCACAAGACACGAAACGCGATGAGGAGGAATCCATGAGCACAGCCACTATCGAAGCATCCGCTGTTGCAGCGGCGCCCGGCGCAGCCGTCCCCAGGCGGCATCACATGCACATCCGTGCCAGCGTGGCCACACCCCTGGCCACCATTCCGCGCGTGGGTCCGCAGATCATCGCACCCAACGGCGACTTCACGCGCATTGCGGAACACATGTTCTTCCTCATGCTGCGCAACGTCTCCAGCGACGGCTTCGCTTTCACCGATCCTCTGCACGCGGGAATCTTTTCGCTTCCCGGCTGCATCATCGCCGCGCCATCGTTCCCCGCCAATACCGCGGGCATCGACCAGGATTACGTCTACAACTGGGTGCGCGATGCGGCACTCACGACAATGGAAATCGCCGCTGCCAATATTCCTCCTGTCGCGGCGAAGGGCGGGGTTGAGCCGCTCATCGACTATGTGAACTTTGCGCAGCTCTGCCAGAACAATGCGACGCCCACCATGGGCCACGCCTGCTTCACCGTCGACGGCGAATCGCGCCCGTGGACCGAGCAGAACGATGGGCCGGCGCTGCAGTCTATCGCCGTGCTCAACGCGTACAATCAGCTCGATACCGCCACGCAGGCCAAGGCGAAGGCGCTCGTCACGCGCAACATCGAGTACCTGCTCGATGTCTATCAGCAACCAACCACCAACCTTTGGGAAGAGCATCAGGGCCAGAGCTTCTTCGCGCGGTCCGCGCAGCTCCGCTGCTTCCAGCTGATCAAGAAGAACTCGATCGGCGTGACTGTTCCACCGGCAATCGATGACGCCATCCAGTGGCTGCAGTCGGCGCTCGCGCAACACTGGAACGGAAGCATCTATGTCTCGTTGCTGCCCGCGCCGCAGGGCTACGACCCGAACATCGACATTCTCTGCGCCTGCATGTACGGCGCCATTCCCTGCACCGATACAAAGCTGCTGGCGACAGCAGCGCGGCTGCGCAGCCAGTGGGCAGACGATGGCTCGCCCTACCAGTATCCGATCAACGCAGCCGACCACAAGCTCGGCCTCGGTCCGCTGCTCGGCCGCTATCCCGAGGATACTTACGACGGCGACATGGCGGACACCACGCAGGGCCGGCATCCGTGGGCGCTGTGCACCTGCAACCTAGCTGAGCTGTACTATCGCCTTGCTCACACCATTCCGCACCTTGGCAGTGTGCCCATCGACGACTTTTCTCAAGAGTTCTTCAATCAGGTGGGTGTAACCAGAGACACGCCTCTCGCGCAGGCGGCCAAGAGCCTGCAGGGCGCAGGCGACGCCATGATCGAGGCCGTGCTCTACCACAGCGATCATCTGGAGCTCAGCGAGCAGTTCGATGGCGTTACCGGATATGAGAAGAGCGTGAAAAACCTTACCTGGAGCTATGCAGCATTCCTATCTGCCGTGCGCGCAAAGAGCGGCCTGAATGTGGAGGGATGATCCGCGATGCAGCAGACCATCGAGAATTTTCTCGGCCTGTCGGCGCTGCTCACCGGCTTTGGCAGCGTGGTCCTCGCCGGCACCGGGATGACGGGCGAGTACCTTCGCACGCTCGCCGTCGCGCTGCCCACGGGAGTTCTGGAGGAGCTACTGGCTGGTTATGCAAAGCTGCCTTCCGGATCCGCACACGATGCCACCATCGAGTCCATGCTCCAGGATCCGAAACTTGGACCGGTGGCCCGGAACCTGATGTTGCTCTGGTACACAGGCGCGTGGACCAGTTTGCCCGCGATCTGGCACGACGTATACGGCGCCGCGCCGGCTGATAAATCGGGCGTGGTTTCAGCCGAAGCCTATCAGGCAGGGCTGCAATGGATCGCAGCCGGCGCACACGCTGCGGGCAGCGCGCAGCAGGGCTTCGGAGCGTGGAGTCTGCCGCCGGACTTATCGAATCTGCCACCGGAGAGGAGCCTGTGATGGCCGCATCCCCGATGTCTCCCGAGGTCCAGCACGATGTTGTGATCGTCGGCGCGGGCGTTGCAGGCGCGCTGGTGGCCAAGCATCTCACGCGCGCCGGATTTCGTGTGCTGGTGCTCGAAGCCGGTCCTGACACCGCGGCCAGCTTCGACGGCTACATGCAACATCTGGCGCAATTCTACGCAGCAGCCAGTAAGGGCCCGGAGTCCGCGTGGACACCTGACCCCAACGCGCCGCAACCCGATACTGCAAACCTGCGTAACAACGATGGCTATTTCGTGCAGAAGGGTCCCGACCTTTACGGCAGCAGCTATACGCGCGCGCGGGGCGGATCTACGTTGCACTGGCTTGGCGTGTGCCTGCGCATGCTGCCGGAGGATTTTGCGCTGCGTACGCATTACGGCGTAGGCCGCGACTGGCCGCTCACCTACGAGCTTCTCGAGCCTTACTACCGCAAGGCCGAGTACGAAATCGGCGTCTCGGCGAACGTCGAGGACCAGCGGTATCTCGGCCACATCTTTCCGCGCAATTACGACT
>JASIJW010000442.1:0-6076 GCA_030050035.1 Acidobacteriaceae bacterium
CTGGGCGATGGACGCCGACCAAAACCGTTCCGTGGTCACTTTGGCCGGTGAGCCGGCTAGAGTGGTTGAGGCTGCGGTTCGGGGGGTGGGCAGAGCGGTGGAGCTGATTGACCTCACCCGCCAGCATGGAGAGCACCCGCGTATCGGCGCTGCTGACGTTATCCCTTTCGTCCCGGTCTCTGGCGTCAAGCTCGACCAGTGCGCGCTGTTGGCCCGGCAGGCGGGTCTGGAAATCTGGCGGCGCTTCGGCGTGCCGGTATTTTTTTATGAGGCTGCCGCCGCGCGGCCCGACCGCGCGAATCTCGACGATGTGCGCAAAGGGCAGTTCGAAGGATTGCGCGAAGCCGTTCATAAGGACTCTTCGCGGCGGCCGGACCTGGGCGGACCCGGCTTGCATCCAACCGCTGGCGCCTGCGCCGTGGGAGCGCGCAAGTTCCTTGTTTCCTACAACGTCTACTTCGATTCGAACAACGTGGCCCTGGTGCGCGCCATGGCGCGTGAAGTACGCGCGGCCTTCAGCGGCCTCAAAGGCGTGAAAGCCATGGGGATTGTGGCCCACGGACGCGCCCAGCTCGCCATGAACATTACGGATTTTGAGGCCACGCCGGTTTCGCTGGTATACCGCAAGGTGGCAAGCCTGGCCGCCCGCCACAAAGCGGCTATCGCCGAAACCGAGGTCGCCGGGCTGATTCCTGAGGCGGCCTGTGAGCGGGATGCCGAATGGATGCGTCTATTAACTACGTTCGATTCGCAAGCGAAGGTACTCGAGCGCCGGCTGGAAAATCCGCTCAATTGGCCCGAAGAGTGAGGTCTGGGCGATTCGACATCGTAGCGCAGATCCTTTCGTTTGTCTGCTTTGCGGAGTTTCGCGCAGGATGACAGGACATCAGGCGGGCCTTCGGGGCTCGCAGGGGGCAAAAATCGTCCTGGATTTAGAATCAAGTTGGCTCGTTCCGGAGGATGGAATAGTGTTTAAGGTTTTCAAGAAGTTCTGGATAACTCCCGCGGTTGCGACGGTCTCTGCCATCGCCATGACCGGAGTTCTCATCGGCGCCCCTGTGGCCCAGGCTGCGCAGCTCGACACCGACGCGCGCGGCGCCATTCCGCAAAACGTGCAGCAGCTTGTGGTGATTGACTACCGGGCGATGGAGAACTCGACTTCGGCGATGGACCTGCGTGACCGTGTGATGCCGCCGGAGCTGAAGCAATTTGACGAGGCGCTGCGCAAGTCAGCCCTCAAGGGCGCAGGTTCAATGGATCAGTACGTCGATGAGCTCGCCTTTGCGCTGTTTCGCCCCTCGGCCACCAGCGACGGGCTCGAGACCGTGGGCATTGCGCAGGGGCAGTTCCCCGAGGACGACATCACGGCGGCGTTCAAGCAGGAGAAGCTGAAGCCGGTTATGGTGCGCACCAACGCCATCTATCCGATGACTCGCACCGGCATGGTGCTGTGCTTTGTCGACCCCTCAACGATGGTGTTCGGCGACAAGGCCGCGGTGACCAAGGCGCTCGATGCGCGCGACGGCGTTACCCAGAGCTTGTTGAGCAACAACGCGATGATGAGCGCCATGCAGACCGTGGACTCGGCCACGCTGTGGAGCATTTTGGACGACAAGGGCACGCAGACCATGATGAAGCAGTTGCTCGGCCAGGCCGGCTCAGTCACCGACTTCGACACGGTGAAGAAGCGGATGCAGGGTAGCTGGTACTCGATGGACTTCACGCATGGCGTGCGCTTCGACCTGACCATCGCGACCGGCGATCCGTTCACGGCGGCAACGGTTTCGTCTCTGCTGACGGCTGCGGTAATGGTGCGCAAGATGAGCAGCTCCGACGCCGAGAAGCAGGCGCTGGATGCCACCACGATCGCCTCCGACTCCGGCCAGCTCAACATCCACTTCGCCAGCACAGATGCGCAGTTCGCGAGTCTGCTGCAATCGCCGCTCTTCCAGAGCATGATGCATTAAGAGTAAGGAACAGGGTGAACAGAAAAACAGGCGGCGCTTTGCGCCGCCTGTTTTGTATTGCTCGAACGAATGAAGGCGGCGATTAAAGTTCGCACGAACTCGAAAATTGCTCCCAATCATAGGGCGCGCATTACGGCCACAGTCGCGTCGTCTGTCTGTACTCCTCCCGAAAAATCATCCATCGCGTCCAGAATCGAGCGAACCAGCGCGTCTGCGGATTCTGTCTCGCGGCCTTTGGCGGTGCCCGTGGCAGTGCCAGTAGCGGCCCGCATGGCAGTCTCTATCAGGCCATCAACTCCCCACTCCTTGCCCGCCGGGCTGCACACCTCGGTCACGCCGTCCGTGTAAGCGATGACACAATCGCCAGGCTGCAGCCGAACGGTCCGCTCCTGCCAAATTGCATCGGGAAACAGTCCCACCGGGGCGCCGCTGGACTCAAGACAGTCGATGGAGCCGTCGCGGCGGAGGACAATCGGCCCATTGTGGCCTGCATTCACGTATCGCAGCGTGCGCGTCGCCTGATCCAGCACAGCGTAGAAAAGCGTTGCAAAGCGGTCGGCAGACGACGTGCCGCAGGCCTGACCGTTCACGACGCCAAGCAAGGCGGTCAAATTATCTCCTGTGAACAGTGCCGCAGTTCGCAGCGATGCCTGCACGCTGGCCATCATCAGGGCGGCAGCCAAGCCCTTTCCAGAGGCATCGCCCACAAGCATCGTAATCCGGCCATCTCCCATGCATGAGAAGTCGTAGCAGTCCCCGCCCAGCGCCCGCATTTGTCGGCAGCTCGCGCTGTAGTCCACGCTGTAATAGTTTCGAACTGGTCCCCGCATGAAGCGCTCCTGAACGGAACAGGCCTGAAGCCAATCCTGGCTGACGTCTACCACCATGTCGCTGGTCATCATTTCCAGCCTCCACGCATAGGTCGATCAAGCAGAGAGAAATTCGACATGGTCCCGTGGATTTTTTGCAGAAATATTTTTGTGGGAGATGTCGAGAATGCGATGACAGCTCCGACTACCGGATGAACGCGCCGAACTAAGGCCGACGAAAGCCCTCAGCGCGCAATACGATTTCAAGCCAGCAAGCTGGGTTTGATAACCTCAACCGCGTCAATCAACCAGGAACGGAGGAGTTGTCATGAAATACATTCTGCTGATGTCGGGCACAGAAGCCGGTGTCGCCAGTTATCACACATGGGCGCAAAGCGACCGGGCTACTCACATGCAGACTTTGCACGGCATCGAGAAGGAGTTGAAGGAGACCGGCGAATTCGTTGCCACTCAGCCCCTGACCGGACCGAAAGAGGCCAAAGTCGTCCGCGGCGAGAAGAACGGCCTTCCGGTCACGGATGGCGTTTTCCCCGAGGCGAAGGAGTTCCTGCTGGGCTACTGGATCGTCGATGTCGCCACGCACGATCGCGCTTGCGCCATCGCGGGCAAGATTTCGGCTGCGCCTGGGCCGGGAGGCATCCCGACAAACGTGCCGATCGAGGTGCGGCAGTTCCTGGTTCGCGATGGCGCCAGGTAAGTCTGCCGCTTAAACCGAAGCATGAAAAAAGCGGCGACGTGCCCCCATCACAAAGCTGAGGACAAAACCATGAAATACATGTTGATGATGAACACTATGCGGGCCGGAGCCGGGGTTCCGGCCTGGCCGAAGGCCGACCTGCAGGCGCACATCGCCTTCATGCACAGTCTGAATCGCGATCTGCGCGACTCCGGCGAACTGGTGCAGGCCGAGGGCCTTTCGTTTCCGAATCAGGCGCGACTGGTGCGGGCCGGGAAAGACGGCGTTCCGGCGACGGACGGCATTTTCCCCGAGTCGAAGGAGTTTCTTGCCGGCTTCTGGATCGTCGATGTCGACAACCCGGAGCAGGCATATGCAATTGCGGCCCGGGTGTCAGCGGCTCCAGGACCCGGCGGAGCGCCGCTGAATATGGCGATTGAAGTGCGTCCAATTATGAGTGCACCACCGCCGGAGATGTTGTGACGGAAGCTGAACAAACAACTCCGTGGAACGCCGCATCGGAGCACTTGCTGCGCGAGTTGGCGCCCCAGGTGCTCGGCGTCGTCGCCCGCCGTTTTCGTGATTTCTCGTCGGCTGAAGATGCGGTGCAGGAAGCGATGCTCGCTGCCTTCCGGCAGTGGCCAAACGACGGCATTCCGGAGAACCCGCGCGCATGGCTGATCCGGGTTGCATCCAGGCGGATGACCGATATGGTGCGCAGCGAAGTGGCGCGCCGCGAACGCGAAACCACATTCGCTGATGAAGAACCGTCCATCGACCCGGTGGAAGATATTGAGGCGGGCATGGATTCCATGGACCCCATAAATCCAGATGACACGCTGATTCTGCTCTTCATGTGCTGCCATCCCGCGTTGAGCGCCTCCTCGGCAATCGCGCTCACCCTGCGCGCCGTGGGCGGCCTTACTACGGCGGAGATCGCCAATGCATTTCTCGTTCCCGAGGCCACCATGGCGCAGCGCATCAGCCGCGCCAAGCAAAGCATCCGGGCAAGCATCCGGACCTCGCAAATTCCATTTCGCATACCAACACCCGAGGAGCGCGGCGAACGGCTTCGCATCGTCCTCCATGTGCTGTACCTGATCTTCAGCGAAGGATATGCAAGCAGCATCGGCGAGCGGTTGCAGCGGCTGGATCTGGCGCACGAGGCCATCCGGCTCACGCGAAGCGCGCAGGCGCTGCTGCCTGAAGACGCGGAGGTCGTCGGCCTTCTCGCGCTGATGCTCCTCACCGATGCCCGGCGGATGGCGCGAACCGGGTCGGAGGGCGAACTTATTCCGCTCGACAAGCAGAACCGGAGTCTGTGGGACCGGGAAGAAATTGCCGAAGGCACGGCCCTGCTGACGCGCGCTTTCTCAAAAGGAGCCGTGGGACTCTACCAGCTGCAGGCGGCGATCGCCGCCGTTCATGACGAGGCAATGCGGGCTGAGGACACAGACTGGCCGCAGATCCTTGTGCTGTACGAGCTGCTGCAGCGCGTTGCGCCAGGCCAAATGGTGACGCTCAATCACGCCATTGCCTTCGCCATGGTGCACGGGCCGGCGAGCGGACTGGAGCGGCTGAAAGCGCTGGACGGCGATGACCGGCTGCGAGAGCATTATCGGCTTCATGCCGTGCGCGCCCATCTCTTCGAGAGGCTCGGAGACTTCGCGCAAGCAGTCCGGCTCTATCGAACGGCCGCCGCCGGAACAACCAGCCTTCCCGAACAGAACTATCTGATGACTCAGGCAGCCCGCCTCGAAGAAGTAATCTCACGACCGCATCCATCAGCTAGTCATCCTGAGGCGTAGCCGAAGGATCGGCGGTTGCTCCTTGATTCGCTCACCGCATAGTGTCCGGTTTAATGAGTGCTTTGGCGATTATGCGCGAATTACCGTTTAGTCGGTGCTAATCGGTTCGGAGTGCTTGCATCGGATCCAGCCGGGAAGCGCGCCATGCGGGAGCGAGGCAGGCCAGAACTGCGACCGCCAACAGCGTGGCAATCACGCCGGAGAGAACGACGGGATCGAGAGGCGTGGTTGCGAATAGCATCGACTTGAAGATGCGAGTCACCGCGACGCTTACCACCAGGCCAAGACCAAGCCCGAACAGCGCCGGCCGCAAGCCATCGATCAACATCAACCGCAAAACTTTATTTCGTTGTGCTCCGAGCGCCATGCGAATGCCCAGTTCCGGTGTCCGTTGCGTCGCGAGGTACGAAAGCACGCCGTACAGTCCCACTGAGGCGAGAAGCAGCGACAAAATCGCGAAGGCAAGAACGAGACATGCGCTCAGGCTAGCACTGACCAGTGACTCGCCGATCACCTGATCCATGGTGCGCACTTTGGAAACCGGGAGCCCCGGATCGAAAGACGCAATCTGCTTTTCGACCGGCACCGAGAATTGCAGCGGCCTTGTCTCCGTGCGAACAGCGAGCATCTGGAAATTGGCGCTCCCGGTGTTTCCTTCCAGGATGGGGAAGTACATGGTTGCGCTCGGATCTTTGCCGACCTGGTATAAGGTGTCGCCGACCACGCCCACTATTTCGTAATCGACCTCGTTGGGCATTCCCGGGTGGAAATGCGCCGGAACGTGCAGGTGCTTGC
>JASIJW010000055.1:0-9842 GCA_030050035.1 Acidobacteriaceae bacterium
CGTCGTTATTGCGCAACACATTCGGCGTGACCTTGAGGTTGAGGCCAAGGTCCTGGTACTGGATCATCGGAATCGTGGGCACCGAGCCGGAGAGCGATGAGAGCAGCGAGCTGAGGCTGCCGGATGTACCTGCGCCGGTGAGGCCGGCAATGTTCGGCAGGGAGGGCGACAGACTGGAGTAGGACGAGGTTTGGATCGGGTACTTCGTTCCTTCCTTGATGGTGCCGGCCTCGTTGTCGCCAAGGCGCAACTGGACGTCGTCGAGTTCGCGCGAGTCTGAACTGTTCAGGTTGAGTGACAGCGTGGCCCCGCCGCCGGGCGAGAGCGCCGATTGCGTGAGGCCGCCACCAAACAGCGCAAGGCCGTTTTCGAAGAGCGAGCTCGATACCTGGCCGGAGGCGAGCAGAATGCCGAGGATTGCGAGCGTGTCGCCGGGCGAAGCGAGGCCCGAAGAGATGATCTGCTGGACGAGACTCTGGTTTGCGTTCAGGATTGCCTGCTCTTCCGCGTAGACATTGAATGCGGTGATGGTTTGCGGCAACTGCACACCGGTAAGGCGCGTGCTGTTGTGAGCCAGCTGAATAATGCGCATGTCGAGCACTACCTGGTTGTGACCGGCCAGCAGGCTGTGCATGTTGGCGTTAAAGGCGTCAAGATCGTCTGCGGGCGCGCGCAGCGTGAGGGCATTGGCGGTTGGGTCTTTTGCCGATTGCGCCACGCCGAAGACGTTTTTGGCGAGGTTCTCGACGTCGGTGAGTTCCGTGTCGCTCAGGCCGCCCAGATAAACCGTTTCGACCTGCTGGCGCATGAACTGTCTGCGGTTGTCGCGCGTGTCGCGGGCGACGAGAACGCGATGCGCGTCCAGCGGGACATAGAACGTGTTGGTCACAAGGCCAAGTGCGCGGGTCGCGGTGACGAAATTGACATCGTCGATATCAAGGCGCATTGTGCCCTGGACGCTGTTTACGCTGTCGTCTATCAGCGGCTCAATGCCATAGGCGCGGAAGACCTGCTGGATGAGCTGGCGCGGCTCGGCGCGCAGGTGAAAGCTTTGCAAGGTAGTTGCGGCGAGCAAAGGCTCGGGCTGGCCCACTTGGGCTGCCTTGTTTTGGTAGATCGGCATGGCGATCTGGCGGGCCTGATCGTCGGATAGCTCATACAAGTGCTGCGCCACCTCTGGGTTCTTCGGATCGAGCTGGAAGGCGCGCAAAAGCAGAGTGCGTGCACCGGCTTCATCGCCTCCGAGCCGCGCTTTGGCTGCCTGCTGTACGAGAGCCGTGGCAGCGTGGCTGCGCGCTACGTCGGCTGCCAAGCGGTAATCGGCGTTGGTTGGGTCGAGCGTGGTGGCCTGCTGGTACTCGGCGAGGGCCTGCTCGAACTGTCCGCTCAGGTAAAGCTTGCTGGCTGACTCGTAGAGCTTTGCGGCGCGGCGTCGCGCGCTGGTGGTTGGCTGCTTTTTGGGCGCGTTCCCGGATGATTCTGCGTTCTGGTCTGTTGTAGTTTGCGGAGGAGCTTTGGCGGAGTACTGCGGCGCGCCGCCTGCGGCCGCTACGGTGGCTTGCGCCTGCATGGCGGCAGGAAAGATGAGCAGCATCAGCGCCGCGGTGGCGAGACGAAGCTGATTGTCCATCCGGCAGCGCCGGTTGCGCGGTTTCGGCCTCACGACTGCTTCTCCATATGTGGCCCCGTGGGTTGACCCGCGTGCGCCAGCAGGCCGGCGAGGGAGGTGGCGCAGACATCGGGCCGATGCTTGAGCAGTTCGTCAAAACTGTAGCGGCCGGTGGCGACGGCGATCACCGGCAGTGAATTGGCGCGCGCAGCTTCGATGTCGCGCGGCGTGTCGCCGACCACGCAGATTTTTGCCGCCGGGCCTGCCAGCTCGCGCGCTTTTTCAGCGGCTTGGGCAATCAGCTCTGCGCGCACAGGGTAACGGTCGCTGAAGCCGCCAAAGCGGAACCACTCGCGCAGCCCGGCCTGCTCAATCTTGATCCATCCGATCATTTCGAGATTGCCGGTGGCCACGCCGAGCAGCGCGCCCCGGGCGGCCAGATACCTGAGCGTCTCTTCGACGCCCGGCATTGTGACTATGCGCAACTCGTGACGCCGCTCGGCCACGCTCGCACACATCGCCTGGAGGATTGCGTCGATGCTGTTTTCCACCTGCTCGGCGGGAACGCCGGCCAGGCGAAAAGCCTCGCGCAGGATCGCCGGATCGGTGCTGCCGGCCATCGGAATACCGGCCAGCGTAATCTCGAACCCGGTGATGCGCTGCACGCTGGTGACAAAGGAGTCGAAGTGAACGCTGTCCCAACTGCGCAGCAGTGTTCCGTCGATGTCGAAGAGATAGGCGTCCTGCGCATCCCATTGGAAATCCGGCTGAATAAGGATGCGGGGCTGCTCGGTAGAGGCGGTAGAAGTCATGATCAGGCGCGCGGCCAGTGGCAAGGGCGTCACCTTGTACCAGCTTAACAACAAGCGCTGATCCTGGAACGCTGATCCTGGAACGCTTATAGAGCCGGCGGTGAATCACACGAGCCTGCTTTCGCCTTGGCGATGCGCCTTAGCGGAAGCCCTGGCGAAATGCACTGTAGACAGGACGTTCGCTGCGCGGCGGACGCTTGAGGCCGGCGCGAACTTCGGCCAGGTCGAGTCCCAGTTCGGCCATGGCGCGGCTGAGAGTATTGCGATGCATGCCCAGCTCTTCGGCTGCCTTGCACTGATTGCCCCGGTGCGCCACCAGCACCTCCCGCAGATATTGCCGCTTGAACTCGCGCACCGCCTCATCGTAGCGGATGCCGCTGGAGTGCATTTGCGTAACCAGGCTGTCCAGTTCTCTTCTCACGCGTCCCCTCGTGCTTGGATCATCAGTGTAAGACATTTTTCCAGGATTGCAGTGCTGATTTTGAATTGCTTCGCGTCCGCATGCGACTCATCGACGCGCCAGGTTTTGTACCCACTTTGGAAAAGTATCATAAGCGCGGGATTTGCGCTTGTGCTCATCAGGCGCCGCTGCCCGTGTGCGGCCAAAGTGATGACTTCTGTTCCAGTAACGTTAGCCCGTGACGCACCTTATCGGCAAGTTCTCCGGGAGTTATTTGAATGGCTGCATGACATGCGCCCGCGAAATCCCCGGCGAGGCGCGAGTTGTGGAGCAGATTGGCCTGTGGAAAGAATGCTGCGATGACCAGGATCGCAAGCGTCACGAGCACGACTCCCTGAAAGAATCCGATGACCGCGCCGCCCAGCATGTTCAGGCAGCCGAGGCCGAGCCAGTCGAAGGCTCTGCCGAGCAGCTTGCCAATCACATTGGCGATGGCCATGACGACCAGCGCGATCACAAAGAACCCGATGGTGTAGGCGATGGCCGGGACGCGCACCAGCGGTATGATGACGGCTGCCACGCGCGCGTAGTTCCACGCCGCCAGTGACAGCCCGCCGATGAGCCCGATGAGAGAACAGGCCGTGCGAAAGAAGCCCTGCGCCGCGCCGCCCAGAATCGAAAGCACCAAGATGACGATGATTCCCCAGTCCGCCCAGGTCATGGAATTCTCCGCTCTAGAGATTGATATCGTGGCCGGTGAGCCGGCGAAAGGCTTCGAGATACTTGGCCTGGGTGCGCTCGACGACTTCATCCGGCAGCGCCGGCGCCGGCGCCTGCTTGTTCCAGCGGATGGACTCCAGATAATCGCGCACGAACTGCTTGTCGAACGACGGCTGAGCGCCTCCGGGATTCCACGCTGCGCGCTCCCAGAAACGCGAAGAATCGGGCGTCAGCACTTCGTCGGCGAGAATGATCCCTTTCTTTGTTGTGCCGAATTCGAATTTTGTATCGGCCAGAATCAGGCCGCAGGATTCGGCGTGGGCGGCGGCGCGCGCGTAGATTTCGAGCGTGAGCCGGCGCAGCTCAGCGGCATCACCGGGGCCGGTCATGCTCTCTACTGTCTCGAACGAAATGTTTTCGTCGTGCGATCCGTCCTGGCTCTTGTGCGCGGGCGTAAACAACGTTCCGGGCAGCCGCGAGCCATCCTTGAGACCGGATGGAAGCGGAATTCCGCAGACCGTTTTCGTGGCTTGATATTCCTTCCATCCTGAGCCGGCCAGATAACCGCGTGCGACGCACTCGACGGGAAACATCTGCGCACGCTCGACGAGCATGGAGCGGCCTTCGAGCTGCGAGGCGTAGGGCGCGAGCGAGGCAGGGAACCGGCGGACGTCGGCTGTGATCAGGTGATTGGGGACAATGTCGCGCACGAGATCGAACCAGAAAAGCGAAATCTGCGTGAGGATTTTTCCTTTGCCGGGAATCCCGGTGGCGAGCACATGATCGAAGGCCGAGATGCGGTCGGTGGCGACCATCAACAGCGCGCCATCGATGGCATAGAGGTCGCGCACTTTGCCTCGTGCGAGCAGGGGAATAGAGCCAAGATCGGTGGTGAGCAACGCAGTCATGGGATGTGCGGTGGTGAACAGCCGAAGTTTCGATTTTCAAGTGCGTGCCGGGCTTTGTCAATTTCTGCAGCGCACGGTTAGTGGGTCAATTTGAACGCGCATTCTCTCAGAAGCTAAAGCCTGCTCGAATTTGTGGGGTATTTCACGTACGGGCTGAATTCCGTACTCTTCACAACTTCGAAACTGACCGCGTGCCGCGAACGAAGAGCACGCGGACTGAAATAGGGAATTTTCTATGCCTGTTCTTCCGTTACGCGTTCCGGTTCGCCGGCGGCTTGCGCGAGCGGATCGGGGCGATAAGGAAGATAGACGCGGAATGTCGATCCGCGCACCGGGTTGCGCTCTGCCCAGATGCGGCCGGAGTGCTGCATGACGATGGTGCGGCAAATTGCCAAGCCCAGGCCGCTGCCGCCTTTTTGCCGCGAGTCGGAGGCGTCGACCTGTTGGAAGCGGCCGAAGATCGACTCGAGCTTGTCGGGAGGAATGCCGCGGCCGTGATCGATGACGGAAAGCGTCACGCCCTCGGTCTCATGCCGCAGCATGATGCTGACAGTCGAGTTGGGCGGCGAGAACTTGATGGCATTGGAAAGAAGATTCGTGAGCACTTGCAGGAGCCGGTCGGAATCGGCCCAGATCTGGGCCTGCGCGGCGCCGTGGATGAGATGAACGCCTGCGCCATCGGCGACCGGTTGCATGCTGTCGATGGCTTGACGAACGATTTCGCCGAGCTGTATGGGATGGAAGGCCAGCGGCTCGCGGCCGCTTTGAATGCGCTCGAGATCGAGAATGTCGTTGATGAGCCGCACCAGGCGGTCGCTGTTGGTGAGCGCGATGCGCAGCATGTTGGCGGCTTTCTCGTTGAGGTTGCCGAGAACGCCGGAGGAGAGCAGCCCAAGCGCGCCGCGTATGGAGGTGAGCGGAGTGCGCAGCTCGTGGCTCACGGTGGAGATGAACTCGTCCTTCATGCGATCCAGAGCCGAGCGCTGGCTGATGTCGCGGAAGCTGAGGACGGAGCCGGAGAACCGCCCGTGGTCGAAAATGGGGGTGAGCGTATATTCGGCAGGGAAGCTGGCGCCGTCGGCGCGGTAGATGGTGTCTTCTCCGGTGATTGGGCCGGAGACGGGATTCTGATGTTCGACGAATTTACGCAATGCGCAATCGTCGCCGCACTTGTGGCCGCCCATGGAGGAGCCGTGCAGCAGCTCATGCACCGGCTTACCGGTGAGCCGGGTTGCGGGCGCATCCAGCATGCGCGCAGCGGCGGGGTTGACGAAGCTCACGCGCCCCAGCCGGTCCACGCCGCAGATGCCGTCGGCGACCGAGTCGAGCAGGATCTGCTGCTGACGGCTCAGCTCTTCGACGCGCCCTTTTTCCTGCGTGCGGGCCAGCATCTGGCCCAGCGATGCTGCGGTTGCCTCCAGCGTGACGATGGCTTCGCTGTTCTCGCGCAGCTTCAAATTCGAGTAAAACTCGAGCACGGCCAGCACCTGCGGGCCGACGCGCACGGGAACCACCCATCCTGAAGTCATCTCGTGCCGCCGCGCCGCATCCAGGCGCGGGCTCGGCGGCATCGCGTCCAGATCGGCGATCCACAAGGTGCGGGCTTCCTTCCATGCGCGGCCGGGAAGGTCTGCTCCGCTTGGCAGCGTGAGCCTCTTACTTTCCTGGATAAGACGTTCGGTGCGGCGGCCCTGAGCTCCCCATGCCGCCATGAACTCCAGATGATTCTGATTTGCGTTTACCAGCCAGGCAAGCCCCAGGTCCCATCCCTGCGAGATGCAGAGGGCTTCCAGAATGCGCATGGTCGCGATTTCGGTAGCGGCGTTTTCGCCAACAATCTGGCTGACGACCAGTTGCAGCGTGAGCCGGTTTTCCCGCTGCTTCTGATGCGTTACATCGCGGAGCAGACAACGCACCGCCATTGGATCGCCGGCGCGCGGACGGCGGCTCAGGCTAAGTTCGAGCTCGACCATGCGGCCATCGGGCGTGTGGTGCCGCAGCGGGGCGCGCTCCACCGTCTCGCCCGCTAATGCGCGGTGGAACAGCGCCGAGGCATGCGCGCGGAAGCCAGGATTGAAAAGGTCTTTGAAGTTTTCGAGCGCCAGCAGAGCGCCGTTCTCCAGACCAAGGCAGCGCTGCCATGCGGGATTGGCATAGAGAAACCGACCGGCGGGGCTGAGCGTGGCGATCATCTCGCTCGAGTTCTCGAACAGATCGCGGTAGCGCTCCTGTTCCTGGCGCAGCTCCTGCTCCTGGCGCAGCGCCTCGGTTTGATCGATGGCTACGGCCGTCAGCCCGCAGAAGTCGCCTGTGCTGTCGCGCAGCGGAGAGATGCCGAGCATTACCTGGATGAGTCCGCCATCGTTGCGCACCAGGCGCGCTTCAAAGCTCGGCACCATGCCGTCGGGCAACGCGCGGAGGCACTCCATATACGCCTCCATGCGCGGGGCGCGACTGGAATAACCCGGCTCGAGCATGCCGCAGAGCCTCTGCATCTCGCGCACCAGCCGTTTGCCCTCGCCCGGGGCCAATATCTCCGAGAGTTCCCATTCAACCTTGAGCTGCTCGGCTTCATAGCCCAGAAGCCGCGCGGCGGCAGGATTCACGTATAGGAGATTTCCATCGAGGCCGATGGCGAGCATGGCTACGCCGGCAGAATCAAGCAGAGCCGAGCCGGACAAGGCGGGGACGAGCAGCTGTTGCTTCGGCGCCTGAGCGCGTGCGGCCGGCGCCGCGGGAAGGTTTGCCATGCGGCGCACGACAAGGGCCATGACAGCGGCGAGGCCGGCGAGCACGAGCAGGGCAGTCGTGCGGCCCGGACCTGCAGCTCCGGACAGAATGAAGACTGCAGCGAGGATCAGCGAAAGAATGCCGATGAGCGCGCCGGCTGTTGAGAGCCGCACGGACGACGTCCTGGCATCACTGCGCGGAGCCCTCACCCCCTGATCGGGCATCTCATCCGTCATTTCATCGGCCTGGGCTGCCATGATCTCCCCAATGCCCAATCGCGCTCAATCGTTTTTCGTCGCCGCAATACCGGCGGGTCAGGACCCAGTCGGTCTGGGACTGGTCCATTTTGAGCCCTTGAAGTGAAGCGGCAGTTTTCGCGCGATTCGCAGGTAGTATAAGCGCCTGCGTGACTATTTTCCCGTAATTTCCGGTACTGCAATGTGGATTACAAGCTATTACTTAAAGTTACCAGGGGCGGTTACCGAGCGGCGAACCTGCCAGCCGGATGGCAGAAGAACCCGCAGAGCAACGGCAAGAGGCAACTGCTCCCCTATACTTGGCCTATGTCGTTTCCAAGCAGATTCCTCGCCTCGATTACCCGCGCGCTGCCTGTCGCCGTCCTTACATTTGTTGCCGCGGTTCCGACTGCTGCCCATGCCTGGGAAAACGTGGGCCATCGCATGATCAACCGGCTGGCGGCGAGCAATTTGCCGCCCGATGTGCCGGAGTTTCTGCGCACCCAGGCAGCCATCGATGAGATCGACTACCTCGGGCCGGAGCCGGACCGCTGGCGCTCGCCTGCAGAGCCGGAGCTGAATGCCGCGCAGGCGCCGGAGCACTATATCGATCTGGAACTGGCCGACAAACTTGGCCCGCTGCCGCACAACCGGTTTGATTTCGAGGCCGAAGCGTATGCCGCGCACGAGAATCCGGCGAAGATCGGGTTGCAGCCGTGGGTGACCGACGAAGTGTGGGAGCGGTTGAAGGCAGCCATGCGCGAATACCGCACGCTGAAGGCCGAGAACAAGGATGTGGCGCCGGTGGAGCAGGCGATCATCTTTTACGCGGCTTGGCTTGGGCACTACGTTGGCGACGCTTCCCAGCCGCTGCACACTACCGTGCAGTACAACGGCTGGGTCGGTCCGAACCCCAATGGCTACACCACCAGCCATAAGATTCACCATATTTTTGAGGGTGTGTTTGTGGCCGACAACATGCACGCGCCCGAGGTACAGGCCAGGATGACGCCGGTGCACGAGATAAAAGGCGACATGTTCGACGCCTACATGGCTTATATCCGCCACACCAACAGCTACGTGGAAAAGCTTTATCAGTTAGAGAAGGTTGGAGGATTCACCGGTGCGGGCACGCCGGAATCGCGCGCGTTTGTAGCCGAGCGGCTGGCTGCCGGCGCAAGCATGCTGCGCGACATGATTTATACGGCGTGGATCCGCAGCGCCGAGCCGGTGCCGGCGTATTCGGGCAAGTGACCAGCGGGGGATTTCAAGCGTATTGTGCCGCTGGCAGCGGAGTATAATCCGCGCACCGGACACATTTTGAATGGAGGCGCGCTGTATGACTGCACAGGGCAGCGGTGGTTTTGGCGGCGGATTCGGAGGGAGCGGATTTGGCGGGGACGGCGGTGCCGGCTTTGGGAGCAGCAGCGGCGTCGGGCTTGGAAGGGGCGTCGATGGTGGTTCAGGTATTCCGGGAACGGTTGCGCTGCCCCCGCCTGCAGTGGTCCCTGTACCCGCGGCCGCACCCCCGCCCGCATGGAACGGCGAGGCTGTTACCTATCCCGCTGAGACTCCGCGAGCCGAAGACCGGCCGGCGTCTCTGGGCAGTGCCGAGAGAGCGGAAAGAGACTTTACTGACCGCTTGCGCTACCTCGAAGACTGGGCGCATGAGAATCACAAGGACGCTCGCCGCGACACCATTGCCTTTTGGATCCTCAAAGTACCTGCCGTTGTCAGCTCCGTGTGCGCCGGCCTGATCGAACACTACCACTGGGACGCGGCGAGCCTGACGCTTGGCGCAATCGCCAGCTTCTGCATCATCATCGATGGGGTGAGGCCGCGGGGGATGCTGCGCAACGTTCACCTGAGGGCGGTCTATGACATCCGCGACCTGGTTGCACGGATGCAGGGGCAACTGGCTTCCACTGAAGGCGATCGCATTCAGGCGATCAGGAAAATCATCGGCGCCTCCGAGACGGAGCGCCAGCGGATTCTTTCCTATATCAGGGATGCTGAGACCTCGGTCAAACCGAATCACGAATCGGGTCGACCGGATCAAGGCTCCAGCAGCTAATCTCCCGCTTCGGCGGCAGCGATTGCCGGAATGCGTTTGAGCATGGCTTGCAGCGCCAGAGTAATAAGGATGATGGCGGGGATTGCGACCAGCAGCCATCCGGCCATGGCGCGGCCGGCGATTGCGCCCATCTGCGCTGCCAGATGCAGGGGCGAAACCCGCAGCAGCGCCGGAGAAAGGCGTAGCGCCTGCTGTGCGGTGATGGCGGGCAGGGCCGACGGTGAGACGATGTGCGCGCCCAGCCGCACAAATGGAACGAGGAGCGCCAACTGAAAAGGCATGGCGGCGTAGTTTGCCGCCTGGATGGCCGGCATGTTGAGCCGCAACGCCAGGGCCAGCCCGGCGCAAAGCAG
>JASIJW010000443.1:0-12086 GCA_030050035.1 Acidobacteriaceae bacterium
CGGGTAGCCCATTCAGGTTGCGTGTAGAAGGATTTGAAGCCGATACCCTCCGAAGGCTGTCTACGGTGCGGTTCCGCTTGCCTAAAAACGCGTACGTCATCGTGTTCCTCCTCGATAATCGGGTTATGTTTCCTCAGGGCTTCCCTACTGGGGACATTTCCCAGCGAGCGCCTGCCCTGGCCGGCGCTCGCTGGAACCGGAACGAATGAACAGCTCAGCGCAGCGTCAATTCAGCGTCAGAGACGCGGAATCGAAGTTGGTATAAGCGCCTCCCGAATCGGTCCCCGAACCCACGGCAAAGAACAGGTCGCCGGTGCTGTTCACTGTGTCTGTGCATATGTACTGGGTCCACGATGTCGCCGTGGAAGCTTTCCACGTAGGCGTTTTCGGTAGGTTTGCCCGGCCGGATATGCAGCACATCGATCTTCCTTTCGATCTCCCAGGCCAGGAAGTGGCGACTGCACAATTCGGGGCCATTATCACAGCGAATCGTTTACGGCTTACCGAATCGCTCGATAGCTCTGCCCAGCACGTGTGTCACACGCCGGCTGGGGAAACTGGTGTCAACATCAAGAGCATGCCGGCCGGGGAGCATCCTTCATCAGACCTTCAATGCCCAGTTCGATGAAGCGGCCCCGCCAAAGAGACGCCATGCGCGGCGCCACGGCCAACCGCTGGGCAATCTCCTTGTTCCCCATCCCGTCGGCGGCCAGCGAAACGATGCGACTCTGCAGTGCCACACGCACCGCCGTGGTGCACCGGCGAGACAGCTTCTCCAATGCGAGCCGTGATTCGGAACTCAATTCAATCGATGGCGCTACAAGCATGTCAGGTCACCCCGCGTATGAGATGAGCATGAATGAGTCTATTTATGGCGGACTACACTAGACTCAGCGACGCGGCGATCGTTAATCTGCGAGTAGACACGACGCCAATCTGCCTCTGTGTTCGGTATCACGCCGGGCCAAACATTTATAAAAATGTACTCAAGGCCATCGTCCGACGTGCAGCGCACGCTATGAACCGAACCCTTGGGGACAAACACGGTGTCCATGGCTGCAATGGTTTCAGTTTCTGCGCCGATTGTGACCTCGCCTGCACCCTTGAGCACCAGGAAGACCTGATCAAAATTGGCGTGCTTATCGAAAGGTGTCGAAACTCCAGGTTCGAGGCGTTCCCACACTATTTCGACAGATCGGGTATGATTTCGAGGCAATACCATGCGAAACGAAATACCCGCACACTCGAAGGGTTCCGCCGTAGCCAAAGGCTGAACGAACATATGTGTTCTCCTCGCAAAATCCTTGCGAAGAACACAGTAGCCAAAGATGCTCAGAAAACCTATAGGCTGCGACGGAGGTTTCCATCGGAGATTCCAATAATCAACGAGGCTCCGATAGTGTTCTGGAGGGAAGAGGGGGTAAGTTGCGGATGATCTGGGCAGCAAACTTTTCGATAGCTACAGGAAGGAGTTCTGCATTAAGAGTCGCAAGCGCTAATTTCCTCTCCATTGAGTGCTCGCGCACCCGGAGGACGCGCAGCAGTGGATTCTCATACGATTTGGCCACGCTGCAAGATGGAATGATTGAAGCGCCGAGTCCTGCACTCACCAAGCTTTTAATTGCCTCAATATTCTCTAGTTCCATTATGATCTCGGGTTCCACATCCATTGCGCGGAAATAGGCTTGAATTGTCTTTTGCATAATCGTGTGATCTTCATAAAGAATGAAAGGCAACGCAAGAAGATCCCTAGCGTCCAGCAAGCTCTTTCGGGCGAGTGCATGCTCGGCATTGATAATTACTACCAACTCTTCCGGCTGCAGCGGTGTCATCTGGAGATTACCCGATGACTTTTGCACGTCCATAACGATGGCCAAGTCAAGAGCTTGTGATGCGACCAATTCAAGCAACGTCTCTGTAGTCCCAGTAGTTACAATAAGCTCGATCTGAGGATAGCGACGCCTATACTCCCCTAATATCCCTGGCAACTGGTAGGTCAGCGTTGCCGCCCCCACACCAAATTTGATCGTTCCTCGCTTGATTTCACTCAGTTCTCGGATCGACAATTCCGCGTTCTTCAGTTCCGTCAAGATTTTTTCAGCATAGTGTTTGAGGATCTTCCCGGCTTCGCTGAGGTAGACTCTCTTCCCTGCGCGGAGAAACAAAGAGCAGCCGAGCTCATCTTCAAGTTGCTTAATATGCTGACTAACGGTCGATTGAGAAAGATCAAGTGTCTCGCTAGCTCGTGTAAAGCTATTTGCCTCTGCCGCCGCTCGAAAGACACGAAGTTGCTGAAGATCCATCGGTTGCGCCTATTGAAACATACGATCTTACCGTTTGGCAATATGACCGTTATAGGGTATTGTCAACAACGGGTTATGGAATGGACGAACGACTTTGAACTATTCGAGCTGATGAAGGGCGTTCTCTACACACCCGTAGTCGGAGATATTTTGGATGTAATGGGGGAGTGGCACAGGTTTCTACCCCAGACAATTCAACCGATTACGCCCGAGATGAAGGTAGCCGGCCGTGCCATGCCGGTTCAGATCGCGGACGTATGGGGTCCCCAACCGACACCCTTCGGCAGGCTCACCGATGCCCTGGATCAAATCTTGCCGGGGGAAGTTTACCTGGCTACCGGCGGGACTCTGCGCTGTGCCGCGTGGGGAGAGATCCTCACCGCAACGGCGAGAGTGCGCGGCGGAGCTGGAGCTGTAGTCGACGGATTCCACAGGGATACGCCCAAGGTTCTGGAACAGGGTTGGCCGGTCTTCAGCCGTGGTCGCTATGCACAAGACGCGGCGGTGCGCAGTAGTGTCGTGGATTTTCGATGCACTATTGAGATCGGCGAGGTGAGGATCGATGCAGGCGACCTGGTCTTTGGTGATCTCGATGGCGTCGTGATAGTTCCAAAACGCTTGGAAACCGAAGTCATTGAGCGTGCCTTGGAAAAAGCCCGTGGAGAGAAGCTGGTGCGCGCTGAGATTGAAGCTGGCGCTTCCAGCACTGAAGCCTTTGGCAAGTACGGGATTTTGTGATCTGACGATGCGTGCGTTTCAATTAAATCCAGCCGATACCGTAGCCACCATGCTCGCCGACGCTCCAGCGGGGGATGTGCAGATTGTTGGAACCTCCCAGATTGTACGCGCCGTCGAAGCTATAGCGATGGGACACAAGATAGCAATCGTCGCGATGAAGGAGCGTGACCCGGTGATTAAATACGGCATCTCGATTGGGACGGCGACACAAACGATCGAGCCTGGCCAATGGGTGCATCTGCACAATTGCCGCAGCCAACTCGACGAACGTTCAAATGGATTTGATCTTTACACCGGGCAATCGGGCGACATTCTTTATGAATAGCAAGCCCTGGCAAGGTTATCAACGTGCCGATGGTCGTAAGGGGATACGGAACCTTGTGCTCGTTATCTATACCGTTGAGTGTGCGCAACATGTCGCGCACGCAATCGCGGCTCACGAGCCGGATGTACACGTAATTGGCTTCCCCGGCTGTTACGACAACGCCTATGCGGTGCGCCTGCTACTGGCGCTCGCGCAGCATCCGAATGTGGGTGCGGTGCTGGCCGTGGGTCTGGGATGCGAATATACCCGGCCGGCCGCAATTGCTGAAGCAGTAAAGCGTTCGCATCGCCCATCCGAGTGGTTCTACATCCAGGAGCATGGAGGCACACGCGCAAGCATCGTGCATGGCAAGGCGCTAGTCTCCTCGCTGCGTCAGCGCATGGAGGCACAGGCAGAGCGCGTTCCTCTCGGATGGAGCGACCTGACGATAGGATGCGAATGCGGCGGCTCGGATGGAACCTCCGGGTTGGCCGGCAATCCAGTGGTGGGGCGCTTTTTCGATCGCCTGGTGGATCAGGGCGGCACAGCAGTTTTCGAAGAGATTGTGGAGATGATCGGTTTGCGCGAGGTCCTGCTGACACGCGCGGCGACACCGACGGTAGCCGAGATGCTGGGCAAGACGTATGACAAGGCTGACGCGTACTGCAAATCGGTGCAGCAGTACTCTGTTTCTCCGGGCAACTTTGCGGGCGGCCTCACTACCATCGAAGAAAAGAGCATGGGCGCGTTAGCCAAGAGCGGAAGCAGACCAATTCAAGGTGTGATTCGCGTCTCCGAGAAGCCTTCCCATGCCGGGCTGTGGATGCTGGATTCGGTTCCGGATGAACACTTTATGCAGTTCGGCTATACAAATCCGAATGACACCGAAGGCATCATGGACCTTATCTCAGTGGGAGCCCAGATCGTTCTGTTCGTCACGGGACGCGGATCTGTAATTGGCAGCCCTGTGGCACCGCTGATAAAAATCACAGGCAATGAACGGACCTTCGCGAGTATGCCCGAAGATATGGATTTCGATGCGTCCCCTGTGCTGAAGGGCACACGAACGCTGGACGAATCAGCGGGAGAATTGGAGCGACTCGTAGCTCGGGTCGCCGCAGGTGAACCAACCAAGCCGGAACTGCTCTGTCACCGTGAATACTTCATTATGTACAAACATCAGAACGTACCTTCTCTCAAACAAGGATGCCGCTTTTGAACGAACAAGTAGAGCAAATGAAACTTTTTCACCTCACGGATCAGGTAGCATTGATCAGCGGTGGCGGCACAGGTCTTGGTTTTGGCATCGCCAAGGCTATGGTGCAGGCTGGCGCAAAGGTAATCATCGCTGGTCGCCACGAAGAGACCCTAGTATCGGCTGCGGAAAAGCTCGGCGATTCCGCACAGCCAATCGTGCTGGACCTGAATCAGACCGACAAAATTGAAGAACGGCTCGCCCACGGAACTGCGCGATTCGGGCCCATCACGGCTCTGGTAAATAACGCCGGGATTCATCTTAAAAAGGCGGCCCTTGACACCTCTGTAGACGAGTTCGCTTCGGTCTGGGCCACGCATGTCCAAGGAGCCTTCGCACTGACGCGTGCTGTATTGCCTTGCATGCTGGAGAAAAGAAAAGGGTCGATTCTATTCGTCTCCTCGATGACGGCGCTGATTGGCATGCCGCAGGTCGTAGCCTATTCAGCGGCCAAAAGCGCGTACCTCGGCATGATTCGTTCGCTTGCCGTAGAACTGTCTCCGCAAGGCATCCGTGTGAACGGCATCGCTCCCGGTTGGATTCAAACGCCGATGCTGCGGAAGGCTTTGGACAACGATCCGCGCCGCCAGAGCCGGATCTTGGAGCGCACGCCACTTGGCCATTTCGGCGAACCGGAGGATGTTGCCCATGCTGCCGTATATCTCTCGTCTGAAGCCGCAAAGTTTGTGACCGGCGTGACGTTACCTGTCGATGGGGGAGCCAGCATTGGCTTCTGAGGCTTTCCTGGCTACCCAACCGATCAGAGCTTCCAGCAGGCGCTGGGCCATCTGCGGCCTACTCTTCGCAGCCACATTCTTGAACTACCTGGATCGCCAGACACTGTCGATCGTTTCGCCTGTACTGCAACTACAGTACCACCTCACAGCCACCGCGTATTCACATCTGCTCGCTGCATTTCTGGTGGGGTATACGGTGCTGCAAGCATTTGCTGGGAAGGTGGTCGATACGTTGGGTGCGCGGAGCGGCCTGCTTATCGCCATGTTGTGGTGGTCAGGCGCGGGATTGCTCGCTTCCATTGCTCGCGGCCCTTTTCAGCTTGGCATGTTCCTCTTTCTGATGGGAGTAGGCGAGTCGGCCAACTGGCCCGCCTCGGTCAAAGCAACGCAGCAATGGTTTGCCCCGCGAGAGCGAGGCTTTTCCATAGCTGTATTCAACTGCGGCTCGGCCGCCGGGGCCGTGGCAGCTCCGATTGTCATTACAGCGCTCACGCTCCGCTTTTCCTGGCGCGTTGCCTTTGCGGTTGGCGGAGTGCTCGGAATTCTTTGGATTGTTCCCTGGCTCCTCCTTTTCCCGCAAACGCCGCAATCCGCCCCAGCTGTCCCCGCAACCTCGCCCCGCCTGCAAAGCTGGTTGAACACGATAAGGAGGCGCGATGTCTGTGCTCTGATGAGCGCGCGTTTCCTGGCCGACCCATTTTGGTTTTTCTTCGTTTTCTGGTTGCCGGACTATCTCGCCCGGTCGCGCCACTTCTCGATGAACCGGATCGGTGCTACGGCCTGGTTGCCTTTTGTTACCGCTGGCCTTGGTAATTTGACTGGCGGCTATCTCTCTGGACATCTGTTGGCAGCAGGCCTGCCAGCACGTTCCGCACGCCTGCGAGTCATGGCAGTGGCGGCCGTCATTATGCTGTCCGGCGTTGGTGTTTCGTATCTCGCCTCCTCCGTACTGGTACTGGGAGCATTCAGTCTCGTCACATTTGCCTATGGCTGCTGGGCGACCAATGTCCTCGCGCTGCCGACGGACTTATTTCATGAACACGAAATTGCCATGGTGACCGGTCTGACCGGAACAGCCGCCGGCTGCGGAAGCATCGTCGTCATGCTGTTGGTGGGTGCACTGATCGACCATGTCTCGTATAAGCCAGTCCTTATCGGCATCAGTTGCATTCCGTTGCTCGCTTTCTACTGCGCATCGTTAACCGGTCCCGGAGAACGCGTATGAAGAACCTCGTCTGTCTTTCCTTTGCCCTATTGCTCGCTGCCACCATCCATGCTCAAGACAGTGGAGTGCCTGCCACAATGGAGCGGATGGACGACTTCACTGTACACCTTTCTGCTCCGCGCACAATGGTGTGGGGTGGAAATCTGCAGTTGCCGCGGCATTTCGAGAAGGAGTTTTTGCCTACGTTCTTCGTGCGCGACCTGAGGCTCGATAGACCACTGAGTCCCGGGACCACACTCCAGTGGATTTTCACGGGCCCACGTGGAGGCATTACTGTCACTCTCACGGGTCGCAAGCTGACGCTGACGCAGCGCTACTACGATTCCTTTGCACTCAATGCCGACAATCCGCCAACGCAACGCTACCCCAGTAAGACATGGATGGAAACTTCGAAGGAGCTGTCCAACGATCCACACAGCATTTCACTCGCATTGAAAGAGATGCAGGCGGTGCTAAGCGTTAATGGCCAGGAGATCATCCGGCAGGAGTGTCTGCTCGACCTTGACCGTCACCAGATCGATGTCTCTGCTCCCGCGGGCGCAACGGGCGATTTGCATCTCACTATTGAGCGCCCCGAGGCTGACAAGGTGTATGTGACCGTCGATCCACACGAAATTCATCAGAGCATCTACGGCTTTGGCGGTATCGTCAGCTTCCCGACATATTTCATGATGTCCAGAGATTCGCAGGAACGGTGGTTTCAGCTATTGAAGGAGAACAATCTTCTGGTCCAGCGCGAGTACCCCACTGGCGTTGAACTGAAGCCGGACCTGAGCAATTTCGACAACCTGGCAGACGCCAGGCCTCATTATTATGGTGATAACTTTCCTAACGGTGAGACCAGCAACTTTACCTATTCACGCCGCATTCATGAAATGGGCGGCCACGTTCTCTTTGAGTTCTGGACGCTCCCGCCATGGGTGCAGACGCCTGGCACAAAGCAGGTCAATGCAGAAGAGTACGCGCGTGCAGTCGTAGGATACTGCAGGCAGGCACAGGCACGAAGCGGGCGGCCACCGGAGATCGTCGGCGTGCAGAATGAAGTGATCCAGGATCCAAACACATGGATCAATATGATTACGCACCTGCGCAATGCGCTTGATGCTGCGGGCTTCCGCTCTGTGAAAATTCACATGCCGGATGCAAGTTATCTCGCCACTGGAATCTCGTCGGCGAAGGCGCTGCACATCAATCCTAAAGTCTGGGCAATGATAGACTACTCAGCCACTCATATTTACGACTACCAGCATAACTTCGGCGATCCGGATGGGATGAACCCACTGATTGCGCAATGGAAGGACCAAGTTGGCAACAAGCCCTTTCTTGCTACTGAACTCGCAATCAACAGCCCCCGTTACCAGACCATCGACAGCTACAAGGTATCATTTGCGCAGGCTGAGCTCTACCATAAGCTGCTGACCAGCATGGACGCCAAGTTGTTAGCCTATTGCTGGCTTCTGCTCGATACAGAAGAACCCTCCTTCGGCCCCACTCGCTCACTATTCCTGGTGGATCGCAGCCAGTCGTTCGCACCTGTGCCCGCAGGCTATTCCTTACGGACCTTCACAGCTTTCTCGCGCCGCTTGCCCGAAGGAATGGTTCGCGTAGGCGCAAAAAGCACTGACCCAGATTTGCTTGTCACTGCCTTTTCAACACCCAAGCTTGGCCAGACGATGATCATACTCAATCGATCATCTCGCCCAAAGCAGGTTGACTGGTCAGGTATGCCGGGAAAGTTTCGGATTGTGGAAACTGTCGATGCTTATCATGCAAACACAATTAGCGCGGCTCCTCGTGACAATTCACTTACTATAGCGCCGGGAGAAATTGTTACTCTGACAAATGTTCTACTGCGCTCGGAAGAAATCAGACAAGTTCTATCGAAGAGGTAATGGGCATTACTAGAACCCCGAGCTTGAATTGGAACCGATCAAGCAAAACATTTACCAACTTGTCAGCTCATTCGGGCACATAACTACTTCAACAGGGTGGTCGTCGCTTAGTGCGGTATCTGGAGCACCCCGCCGAGCTTTATCTTAACCGAGAACGGGGAATAAGTATGTTATTGCATAGAAATCGGGGGCAGCTGAGCCGCCGCGACCTTCTTAAGTTTGGCTCGATCGGTACCGCGGCGCTGGCCTTACCGGGCCTTTCGCCTTTTGCGGCCCACCCGCTACTGGCCGCCCAACAAGGACAGGCCGGCAAGATCGAACATATCGACATCGTGATGTTGAGTCACCTCGACGTTGGTTTTACCGATCAGCCTTACCTGGTGATCAACGAGCTTCAGCGCCGCTACCTCGACGTCGCCCTCGACGCCGCACTCGCGACAGCTAACGAGCCGGTCGAGAGCCGCTTCCACTGGACAGCCGAATCGCTCATCCCGGTCTTGGCGTGGTGGCAAAAGGCCTCTCCGGAGCGCCGTCAGGAGCTGTTACGCGAGATTCGCAATGGACAGATGGATGTCGGCGCTATGCCCTTTAACACGCTGCCGTTCGAAAATGCCGACGAGTGGAAGCGCGTGGTCAACTGGGTGCCGCCCGATCTCTGGAACAGTCTCCATATCTCCCTGGCCATTCAGGACGACGTGAACGGAGCGTCGCGCGCCGGAGTCATTGCGCTGGCCAACCGCGGCATTCACCGCCTCCTGATGGGTATGAACCCTACCAACGGCGGCCCGCCGTTTCCCGCACCCAAGGCTTTCTGGTGGAAGCTCCCCGACGGCCGCCGCACATTCGTCTATATTGCCGACGGCTACTGGCAAGCCAGCGGCTTATTGTTGCCCGAAGGAGGATGGAGGGTCGGCGACTCGCCAGCCGCCTCCGATCTGGCCTTTCGCCCGCCGCGACCCGGAGAGATGCTGGCCGCTGACGAGGCCTCAGTCCGCGCTGCTCACGACCACTGCCTCAAAGGCCTAACTGTGCTCGAACAGCGCGGAATCATCGGCGACCGCCTGCTCGCGATCTTTCAGAATCAGTGGCGCGGCGACGACGAGGTGCCATTTGTTTCCATCAGCGAATTCGTCGCCACCTGGAACCGTCTCAAGTTGCAGCCGGAATTGCGACTGGTCACCGCATCGGAAGCCATGGAGACCCTCGAAAAAGAGATCGGCGACCGCATCCCGGAGTATGAGGGAGTGTGGCCGGACTGGTGGTCTAACGGTCCGGTTGCCGCGCCCCGTGAACTCGCGGCCAGCCGTTGCGCCAAGCGATTCCTCCACGCCGCCGCTTCGCCCGTCTTCGGCCCCATGGACGCCAACGCCGAGGCCACTACCAACGACATCCTCGCCGATCTTGCGCTCTTTGAAGAGCACACTTTCGGGGCGGCATACAGCGAAAGCTTGCCGGATAGCTTCGACACAATCGGTCAGTGGGACGAGAAGGCTCTGTTGGCTCTGCGCTCCAATGCTCGCGCCGCATGGCTCTTCTCCCAGCGCGCCCGCACTGAATTCTATCCCCAGCCCGAGGGATTCTACGTCATCAATCCCACCGGCGCGCCTCTCGGCGGCTGGGTCACGGCGCCCACCATGACCCTGCGCGGCCAATTCCAATCGGCGCGCGACAAGAACTCGGGGGAGAGCATTCCGCTGGAGGTCGTGGCCCCCACCGACCCCGCCGGTCGCACCGTCCATCAAGCCCCGCTGAAGGGCTTCGAAGAGATTCCCTATCTGGACGACTTCCCGCGCGAAATGACCCGCTTCTGGGTGGACCACTTGGATGCCAACTCCTTCCGCGTCTTCGAACTCGATGCGGCCAAAGCCGCCCCTCAGGCTCCCACTCCCGTCGCGTTCACCGCGCAGTTCGACGCACAGGGCTGGCCCACCTTCCTGCAATGGCCCGGCATGACCTTGCCCCTGTTTCAAGGCCCGATGGGCGACTTTCTTTCCGTGCGTGTCAAAGGGCCAAAAGCCCGAGAAGCTTTTGTCTCCATTGGAGAGGCCAAGGACGCGACAGAGCGCGCCGATCTGCAACGACGCTATCTGGAGGAGATCCCCTCAGCCGTCGCCGGCCCCGTCAGGATGGAGGAAACTCCCTATACCGTCGTCTACACGCAGGAGTTCACGCATCCCAGCCTCAACTGGCTGGTGCGCCGCCTCGAGGTCTGGAAGAGCGAGCCGCGCGCCCGGCTCGATGTTCGCTTCGACAGAAAATCCTCTGACGATCCGGAGATCTTTTACCTTCAATTCCAGCTTCCTGTCGCTCAGGACCTTCTGCCGCAACTCAGCGAAGGTGGAATGCCGTTCGTGCCGTATGAGGACCAGATACCTGGCACATGCCGCGACTATTTCGCGATCGACGGCTGGGCGCACTACGCCGCCCCACAAGGCCATTGGCTCTGGGTCACACGCGACGCTCCCGTTCTATCCCTTGGCGCTCCCAACGTCTGGTCAAGGCTCGCCGCCGCCCCCCCGCATACAAACCGCCTCTGGTCCATGATCTATAACAACACCTGGTTCACCAATGTTCCCATGAACAGCACCGGTGTAATGGATTTTCAATACGATCTCGTGTGGAGACAGCAAATGGACCGAGACGTCAGCCCGCTGGCCGAGTCGCTGATGAGCGATCCGGTGGCCCTCGTCAACCCCGTTGCGCGCGAGAATCAGTTGGTGCTGAAGGATCTCTTTCACCCGTAGTTTGTGTCCCCTAACCGGCAGCTTTGACTCGCAATGCAATTGTTGGCAGACAAATTGCCGGGGACCAAGAAACGCGAGCAGATATGATTGAACCCATGAAACACGTTTCAGAAAGCGTTCTTACATCGGCAACAGTAGCGGCATGCCCGCGGCCTCCTCTATATCGATTATTCGCGAGCACGCACCGCTGACAGTCTTAAGCTCATCATCACAGAACCTGGCCATGGCTATTGAGGTATTCCCATCACGACCGAACTTAGCGCGATAGTCCAAGAATTTCTGGCAAAGCCGTTACCAAACCTCATTGGGGGTAGCCGATCATGGCCTCAACCGAGCAAGTCGTAAACCCGTCGAAGGGGTCTGCGCTCGCTGAAATCGCCATGGCCAGCGTGAATGAAGTCGAGCTTGCAGTTACAGCGGACGCACAGGTGTTTCCTTGTCCGGATGGCGTCAATTCGTCTCGGGGCAAACTATGACGCCTTGGCACCGGTATGTAGCTGTCCTACTACTCAGCTCGCTTCTCCTCTACTTTATTTCGATCACACCAGCGCTCACCCAATCCCCCGCGTCCCGATCGCAAGCGCCGGCCCGGTCCGAACCGGAATCCGCGGTTCCCGGACGCTTTGTCGATATCACGGAGAAGGCAGGCGTGCATTTTTTGCACCAGGCGCCACACACCTCGCGCAAATATCTTATGGATACCATGGGGTCGGGAGTCGCACTTTTCGATTGCGACAACGATGGCCGCCTGGATATCTATGCTGTCAATGGTGCACCCTACCCCGACCCCGCGCCCAAAGGCTTTATCCCGCAAAAGACGGGGCCCAAGTACTGGAATCGCCTGTACCACCAGAAGCCTGATGGAACGTTTGAGGATATTACCGAGAA
>JASIJW010000444.1:0-6273 GCA_030050035.1 Acidobacteriaceae bacterium
AGCACGCCCGCATCTACGCAGGAACGGCGGGTGCGTTTCTGCGCAGCGCCGAGCGTGGCGGCTTCGACGTCGTTTTTCTCGACCCGCCTTACGATGCCGCGCAGGAATATGAATCCGCGCTGACGCTGCTATCGGAATCGGCCGAAAAGTGGCTCGCTCCGGGTGCAATGGTCATCGCCGAGCACCGCCGCAAGCAAAGCCTCGCCGGCCAGTATGGCGCGCTCAACCGCACCCGCCTGCTTGAACAGGGCGACGCGGCACTGAGCTTTTTTGTGAGGGGGATTGGTTCGTGATCCCCACCCCCTCCGCTTGAGAGCGCGGAAGGGGTGAAGCGCGGAGCTTCGAATCCTGTCTTACCTCATTCCTTTCATTCCACCCTTGCTCTTTTCGAGATCCTTGGCTCCCTCCAGATGCTTCTCAAGCACCGGCAGCGCCGTCTCCGCATAGGTCTTGATCGCCGGGTTCTCGGCGTCAACCGCCATCTTCTTGTAAATCTCAATCGCCTTGGTGTGCCCCGCAATCATATCTGCGATGTACTTGTGATCGAAGGCCGCGCCCTTCAGCTTCTGATACGGCCCGATGATCGCCTTGTTGTGCGCTTCGTCGATTGCGTTAGGCACCGTGAGGTTGGCCTGCTGCGCAGCGGCGGTCAGCTGCTGGAAGTCGTTGGTGTGGTCGGTCGCCAGCATCTTCCCGTAGTCCTTCACGTCCTGCCGCTCAGCCTGATCCTGCGCCAACTGGCCCAGGTTGGCTTCCACCATGTCGGTCTGCGCGGCAAGGTCGACAAACTGCTGGTCAGTCATCGCGGCCTTGCCTCCCGCCTTGGGCTGGGCGTTGACAGCGATCGAAACCGACAGGCAGCAGACTGCGCTGGAGCAGCAGAGAAGGCTCAAAAGACGCTTCATGTCATTCCTCCGGGTTGGATGGTTTTTGTTAAAACAGCACAGCTACGCGAACTCATGCACGGCTTGAACCGGGGTCTCCGGCGAGCGATTTGTGCTCGCCGGGTGGCGGGCAACAGGAGCTCGGACCGAAGAGGCCGAAGAGATCGATGGGCTTACGGATCGCCCCGCGCCCAACGTCCCGGCAGAAATTCAAATGCACACTTCTTCATCGAGTACGATGCACGTTTTCGGGCTGGGGTAGTGTGGAATTTTTTTGGCGCGGCGACATTTACGGGAGCGGGGCAAAACTCCGCCGTTACGCCGTAATGAATGCCGTAATTAATATCGTCCCGCCGCCCGAAAGTCCGCACCGGGGCAATTTCGGCCGGCTTGCCGTCCCCCTGCACCCCGGACCCATCGCCATCGGTCCCGTGCCGCGCCGGGCGCCGGGTTAATCGCGCGTGTTCGAACGCATTGACAATGGCCGCGAATGGAGGAAAAATGGCGGGCGAAAAAGCTTGCAAGAACCAATGGGAGGGAACCATGCGATACGTATCGAAAACGCAATCTCTGTCAGTTCTGCCATCTCTTGCAGTTCTCGCCCTGCTGTCCGCCGGCATCCTGCTGGCGGGCTGCAAATCGGCCCCACCTCTCACCAATGATCAGGCGCTTTCCATCATTCAGGCAAAATATGATTCCATGCCGGCGGCGCCGGCAACCATCAGCGTCAACGATATGGGGATGCAGGAGGGCGTCAATGCCAAGTATTGGGTGGGGATGAAGCGGTATCCGAACGGCTATTGGGGTGATTTCCAACTAACCCCCGAAGGCAAGAAAGTGCTGGCCTTGGAGGGCGGGGGTGACGTGATCCGGTGGCGGCCCGATCAGCCCCAGGACCCGCACTATGCCATCGCCCTGCAGACCATTGCCGCCAACCACCTTAAGGCACGCGATATCACGGATATAGAGGATGACGGCAACGGCGGTAAAACCGTAAGCTATACCGAGGACGTGGAGCTCACCGGCGTGCCAGACCCCTTGCAGGGCATCGCCCACAACCCCGGCAACCGCCTGAGCACCCAGCGCACGGCTTTCTTCGCGCTCAAAAATGGCTCCTGGGCCCTGCAATCGATCGAGTAGGCTGCGGCAGCTTCAAGAATCTGCTCACTTCAGGAGTGGCCCCGCCTTGGCGCAGTCTTTGTTTTGGCGCCAGGGTGGGGCGACCGGCGCGTCTTTGTGCTGCTCGGCAGTCACCCGTTGACCAAGCCCTCCCTTTTTGTTAAGGTAAGAAGGTTCGCAAGAACGCATCTTTTCTTGTATCTGTAGCCCAAAGATGCGTAGGAGCTGTTCCGGCCGCGACAGCGCCAGACGGTTCCACAGGCCAGGCGAAGTCGGCCGGCCGGACATGTCCCGGATTTCGCTCTCTTCTTGCGGAGGGCAGACGGGCCCCCAACGGCAGGTCTAAGTCGATGGGGTGAAGAGCATCAAATCGCATCGGCGCCCGCGCGTTCCCCACCTTGGAGGGCTATGCGGGCCGGAAACGGCGAAACGGAGCTGGCTTTCCCCTCAATAGTTTGAGGAAACGCTCGGCCACCGTCCCGGTTCTCGTCTGAGATTGGAACGAAGGCAGACGCGAAGCAGGTACATGGGCTTCTGTGCGCTTGAATGGGTTCTCAGGACTCATCCAAAGCCAGAACGGGCCAAAGGCCTGCTGCGTGCTGTGAAAAGAAGTTGGCTGGGAATTGAAGGAGTATCGGTTTGCCTACCTTTAATCAGTTGGTCCGGAAGGGGCGCACTGCGCCTCGGTACAAGACGGCGTCGCCGGCGCTGCAGGCCTCGCCGCAGCGGCGCGGCGTTTGCACGCGCGTGTATACCCAGACGCCGAAGAAGCCGAACTCGGCCCTGCGCAAAGTGGCCCGCGTGCGGCTGACCAATGGCATCGAGGTGACTACCTACATCCCCGGCATCGGCCACAACCTGCAGGAGCACTCGATCGTGCTCATCCGCGGCGGCCGTGTAAAGGATCTGCCGGGCGTGCGTTATCACGTGGTCCGCGGCACACTGGACTCGGTGGGCGTGGCCAACCGCAACCAGAGCCGGTCCAAATATGGCGCCAAGCGCGCCAAGGGCGGCGCAGCGGCAAAGGGCAAGAAGTAAAACAGCCGCTAGCTGCTAGCTCCTAGCCTCTAGCTTTTGTATCGGCGAATTGGGCCGAAGCGGCAGGGGCGAGTGGAATGGCTAGAAGCTGGTGGCTAGAAGCTAGAAGCTGTTTTTTGAGGTTTTTTATGCCGAGAAAAGGGCACATTGCGAAGCGGGAAGTGGCGCCGGATCCGGTCTACGGGTCCACGCTCGTGACCAAGTTTGTGAACTCGATGATGTGGGGCGGCAAGAAGTCGACCGCGCAGGGCATCTTCTACCAGGCCATGAAGAACCTGGAGGAGAAGGGCGGCGGCGACGACGCGCTCAAGCTCTTCAAGAAGGCCGTCGAGAACTGCAAGCCGCTGCTTGAGGTCAAGACCCGCCGCGTGGGCGGCGCCAACTACCAGGTGCCGATCGAAGTCAATCCCGAGCGGCGCACCTCGCTCGCCATCCGCTGGCTGATCACCTACGGGCGCAGCCGCGGCGAGAAGGGCATGACCGACAAGCTCACCAATGAGCTTCTTGACGCGGCCAACGGACGCGGCGCCGCCATGAAGAAGAAGGAAGACGTGCACCGCATGGCAGAGGCCAACAAGGCGTTTGCGCACTATCGGTGGTAGCAGTTGAGCCGCTAGCTTCTAGCCTCTGGCTTTTAGCTGATGCGGCGGCAAGTTGAGTTCAGGGGTCGTTGGAATGCGACCTCGGACAGTAAAAAGCTGGAGGCTAGCAGCTAGAAGCTAGCAGCTGGATTTAACCGCGGGATCGACCCCGCAAGGATGAATGACCGTGGCTCGCACCATACCTCTCAATCGCTGCCGCAACATCGGCATCATGGCGCACATCGACGCCGGCAAGACGACAGCGACGGAGCGAATCCTGTTCTATACCGGCATCACGCACCGCATCGGCGAAGTGCATGAAGGCACGGCGACCATGGACTACATGGAGCAGGAGCAGGAGCGCGGCATCACCATCACCTCGGCCGCGACCACCTGCACCTGGCGCGACGTGCGCATCAATATCATTGACACGCCCGGCCACGTGGACTTCACCGCCGAGGTGGAGCGGTCTCTGCGTGTGCTCGACGGCGCCGTCGCCCTGTTTGACTCCGTGAGCGGCGTGCAGCCCCAGACCGAGACCGTATGGCGCCAGGGCGATAAGTACAAGGTTCCGCGTATCTGCTTCGTCAACAAAATGGACAAGAATGGCGCGGACTTCGAGCACGTTCTCGAGACCATTCGCAAGCGCCTGGGCGCGCGGCCTGTGGCGCTGCAGATTCCTATCGGCGCCGAGGCGAACTTCAAGGGCGTCATCGACCTCATCGAGATGAAGGCCATCCTGTGGCACGACGAGACCATGGGCGCCAAGTACTCGGTCGAGGCCATCCCTGCCGACCTCGAGAAGAAGGCGGAAGCCTTCCGCATGCAGTTGATCGAGGTGATTGCCGAGACTGACGACGTTCTGCTTGAAAAGTTCCTCGAGGGCGAGACGCCTTCGGTTGCAGAGCTCAAGGCCGGCATCCGTCAGGCCACGATTGATCTGAAGGTTTTTCCGGTTATCTGCGGCTCGGCTTTCAAAAATAAAGGTATTCAGACGCTGCTCGACGCGGTTGTCGACTATTTGCCTTCGCCCCTCGACAAGCCTCCGGTCGAAGGCATCAATCCCCACAATCATTCTGAGATATTCATCCGCAAGGCCGACGACAATGAGCCCCTTTCGGCTCTGGCGTTCAAGCTGATTAACGATCCGTTCGGCAAGCTCTCGTTTATTCGCGTCTATTCCGGATCTTTGAAGACCGGCGACACGGTGCTGAACCCGCGCACCGGCAAGACCGAGCGCGTGGGCCGGCTGGTGAAGATGCACGCCAACAAGCGCGAGGACATCACCGAGATTCTTGCCGGCGACATCTGCGCCTGCGTGGGCCTCAAAGACGTGAAGACCGGCGACACGCTGTGCACGCCGCAGCATCCCATCGCCCTCGGCGCCATCACCTTCCCTGAGCCTGTGATCTCGGTGGCCATCGAGCCCAAGACCAAGGCCGACCAGGAGAAGATGGGCATTGCTCTCGCCAGGCTGGCCGACGAGGATCCCACCTTCAAGGTGCGCACCGATGAGGATTCGGGCCAGACCATCATCAGCGGCATGGGTGAGCTGCATCTTGAGATCATCGTCGACCGCATGAAGCGCGAGCATAAGGTCGAGGCCAACGTGGGCGAGCCCAAGGTGGCCTTCCGCGAGACGATTCGCAAGTCGGCTGAGGCCGAGGGCAAGTACATCCGCCAGACCGGCGGTTCGGGCAACTACGGCCACTGCTGGCTGCGCGTCGAGCCCAACGAGCCAGGCAAGGGCTACGAGTTCATCAACGACATCAAGGGCGGTGTCGTTCCCAAGGAGTTCATCAAGCCCATCGATCAGGGCATCCAGGGCGCGTTGGAGCTGGGCATCCTGGCCGGCTTCCCGATCGTGGACGTGAAGGTGACGCTGTTTGACGGCAGCTACCACGAAGTCGACTCGAACGAAATGGCGTTCAAGTTTGCCGGCTCGATTGGATTCAAGGAAGCAGCCCGCAAGGCGAGCCCAGTTCTGCTCGAGCCGGTGATGGCCGTCGAAGTGACGGTGCCGGAGGAGTTCATGGGCACGATCATCGGCGACATCAACTCCCGCCGCGGCCGGATCGAAGGCATGGAGCACGCGGCCGGATCGCAGGTGATCAAGGCCATCGTGCCGCTCAAGGAGATGTTCGGGTACGTGAATGACATCCGCTCGTCCACGCAGGGACGCGCTTCGTACTCGATGCAGTTTGCGCGCTACGAAGAGGCGCCGCGCATGATCGCCGATGAGATCATCGGCCGCGCGCAGGGCAAGTGATTGGAGGGAACAGGGACTAGGGAATAGGGAACAGCAAGGTTTCAGCCGGAGCGGCTGGACAAGCAAGGAATGACTGATCCCTATTCTCTGATCCCTGATCCCTGGTTTTTGTGGGGCTGGAGCCGGATCGCCGGCGCCCCAGGGCGAAACAAGCAGTAAAGCGATGAAAGGGATTCAGGACTTTTATGGCGAAGGAAAAATTTGACCGTACGAAACCGCACGTGAACGTGGGCACGATCGGTCACATCGACCACGGGAAGACGACGTTGACGGCGGCGATCACGAAGGTGCTGTCGAAGCACAACCCGAAGATCCAGTTCCGCTCCTTTGATTCAATTGACAACGCCCCCGAAGAGCGGGAGCGCGGCATCACCATCGCCAC
>JASIJW010000445.1:0-3457 GCA_030050035.1 Acidobacteriaceae bacterium
CGCCCCTGCCGGAATGGGCCTCGAACGGTGAAGTGCAGCAACCGCTTCGCCTGAATCAGTTCGGCGGATCGGCGGGCGGCCCCATCGTGCGCGACAAGACTTTTTTCTTCGTCGCCTCAGAAGCTTACCGGCAGAACTGGGGCTACCCGGTGAGCGGCGACGTGCCCAGCGCTTCGCTCAAAGCATCGGTTCCCAGCACCTCGCCCGTGTTTGCCATCGTCAACGGCTTCCCTGGCGCCGGTCCAAAAAGAATTCTGACGCCCTGGACGCCGGCAACAGATCCGGGTGACCCGCACTACATGGACTACGACCTGCTGACCTGCGCATGCACGCAGGTGGTCAACGAGGGCTCGGCAATGCTGCGGCTCGACCAGCACTTTACAGCCAAGACCACGGGCTTTATGCGTTTCAACTATGACCGGTCGGCCGACACACAGCCGCTTTCGGCTTCTGCAACGGATCTGCAGCAGAAGGTTTCCGCGCCGGTGAATGGGGCGCTGGAGTTGCTGCACGTCTTTAATAGCAGCCTCGTAAATGAGGTCGAGGCAGGTTTCAATCGCTCCACCGACAACCAATACAACTCGAGCGACTCCGGCATTATCTACCAGATTGCGATTTCGACTGGTCCTGGACCGGGATTTGTGACGGAGAACTACAACTACGCCAGCGTCTATGTGGGCAATTCGTTTTCGGGTCTCGACAACCTGACCTGGGCGCACGGACGGCATACCGTCAAAGCCGGAGTGGAGTTTCGATCCATTCAAATGAACCAGCATTACGGAGAACACGGAACGCTGACGTTTTCCACGGTGGAGAATCTTGCGAGTAATTCGATCAAGAAGGCCAAACTGACAGGCGCCCTGCCGGTGAACGATCTGCGCAAGAACGATTACTTCGCCTATGCGCAGGACGAATACAAATGGCGGCCGAATCTCGTCCTGAACCTGGGCGTCCGCTATTCCATCTTCGATCTCTTCCACGAAGCGCACGGAAAGGCCGACCCGTTCGACTTTGCAACTTGCGGGGCGCAGGGATTCTGCGGCGTGGGCGCCAGCTTTGGGCAGCAGAACTACGGCGATATCGATCCTCGCATAGCCTTCGCCTGGACGCCGCGGAAGATCGGTGGCACGGTCCTCCGCGGCGGATTCGGCACGTACCACGAAGACGGTCAACTGGACGATCAGAATCTGCCCGCTAAAAACGAGGTGCCCTCTTATTCGGCGACCGGCACTTCGAGCTCGCCGCTCTCCTACTGCGCATTTCCGACATGCCCCACTGCTGTCCCGTTCGGTGCCGGAACGCTTTCTCCCAATGCCGAGCAGCGCGACCGCAAGGATACTTATGTGGAGCAGTGGAGCTTCTCGGCGCAGCGGGAGCTGCCGTCGAACTTCGTGGGCACGATCTCTTACCTGGGAAGCCACGGCGTGCATCTGCTGGAGACCAACGTTGTGAATCTGATCGATCCGGCGACGGGGGACGTGCAGTATGCGGCCTTTGCTCCGGCCATCGGCTGGCGCGGTTCGATCGGCATGAGCTCCTACAACGGTCTCTCCGTGGCATTGCGGCGTTCGTTCTCCCGCGGCCTGCTGGTGACGGCCAATTACATGTGGTCGCATGAGATCGACAACGGCTCCAACGGCAGCGGCGATGGGGATGAGATCTCGCCACAGAATCCGCTGTGCCTGGCCTGCGATCGCGCCAGCGGAACCTGGGATGCGCGCCACGTGATCAACGGCAATGCGGTGTATGAGCTTCCCTTTGGTGCGGGCAAGCCAATGCTGAACCAGCGCGGGATTGCAAGTGCGCTTGCGGGCAACTGGGAGCTGACCACCACGGCTCTGGCTCGCACCGGCTTCCCGGTGAATGTGCTGATGCCTTCGAGCTACATTGCGCCGGATGGAGCCACGGGAACGGAACGTCCCGATCTAATTCCGGGCGTCTCGGTGACGCCGCCCGGCGGCAGAACAGTGGCGGAATGGATCAATCCAGCGGCCTTTGCCACCCCCGCCGGAGAGTTCGGCACGGCTCCGCGCGACCTGGTTCGCGGACCGGGCACCTGGCAGATGGATCTGGGCACAAGCAAGGTGATTTCCTTGCCGGAGAAGGGTCAGCTCGAATTCCGCTCGGAGTTCTACAACATCTTCAATCACCCGCAGTTGGGCCAGCCGCAGTCCACGTTCAACCCGTCGGATGTCACTGGGTTCGGCAGCATCCTCACTACGGTCAACCTGAATGTTTCGCCGATTACTCCGGTAGGGTCGGGAACGCCACGCGAGATGCAGTTCGCGCTGCGGCTTGAATTTTAATATCGGTCAAGCGATTCGCGCGGCGACAGGGTTCGCCGCCTTTTAAGGAGTTAGCCGAAACGCCCATTCGAGAAGCTGACGATCTACCACTGAACTACTCCCGCCCTTTGCAGAGTCGCTTATGTGACTGATTGTGCTTGCTGGCCAATTCACTAGCCACGTTCCCACCATCAGGTGCAGTGCCTCAGGTTCCCTTTGATCCCGCAATCGCGGATTCCAAATGGCTGGTAAAACGGCTAGGGACGCCGTGCGAACGGCGCCTCAAGAAGTATCGCCCCGTACAACGGAAATTTGCAATTTTTCAGGGCGCCAGTGCAATGGGCGCCCAATCCGGAGCTCGTCAACGGAGGCTCGCTTGCGGGAAGCGGCATTTTCGCGGACCTTCTCCAAACGCTGCGCCACCGCTACAAAATGCTGCGAACGATTTAATTGCCGGCCGTGACTGTTTCCGGCGATGTCTGATGGCGAATCTGCCCCAAGTCACGCACCGCTCCGCGCGAGGCGCTTGTCGTCATCGCGGCATAAGCTTCGAGAGCCTTTGAGACAGCGCGTTGCCGCCCCGTTGGCTTCCACGCCGACTCGCCTCTGGCCTCCATCTTTTCGCGCCGGCGAGCAAGCTCGCGGTCAGACAGATCGACCCGCAGCAAACGTCGTGGAATATCGATCTCAATGGTGTCGCCTTCTTCGACCAGTGCAAGCGCGCCGCCTTCGGCGGCCTCAGGTGAGATGTGGCCAATGCACAACCCCGAGCTGCCGCCTGAAAATCGTCCGTCGGTGATGAGCGCGCAGACCTTCCCCAAACCCTTCGACTTGAGATAGCTGGTCGGATACAACATCTCCTGCATGCCCGGACCGCCCTTTGGTCCTTCATAACGAATCAGCACCACGTCACCGGGAATCACCTTGTCGCTCAGAATGCCGTCGACCGCAGCTTCCTGGGACTCAAAAATGCGCGCCCGGCCTGTAAACGTCAGATGACCCGCATCCACACCCGCCGTCTTCACAATGCAACCCTCTTCAGCGATGTTGCCGTACAACACCGCCAGTCCGCCGTCGGCACTGAACGCATGGGCAACATCGCGAACAGCTCCGCTTTCACGATTCACATCGAGATTGGGATAGCGGCTATTCTGGCTGAAAGGAACCACAGT
>JASIJW010000446.1:0-2741 GCA_030050035.1 Acidobacteriaceae bacterium
CACCAGCACGCGGCTGATGCCGTCCGCTGCCAGCAGATAGTGGACGCCCATCGAAGGCACCCACAGAGCATCAACGAAAACCGTGTGTCCCTGCGTGAAACCGGCAGCGTAGCCCGCAATGGCGACGCCAAGCCCCGCGAGCGCCACAATAAGCGCCGCCCAGCGCGCCAGGCCGGGCCTGTTCTTCGGCAGCAGGGCCAACAGAAATGCCCCGGCAAAGGAGATGTAGATCGTCCAAGCCAACATTTACAGCGGTTCTCCAGTTACTCTCATTCGGAGCCGATTCTCTCGAGTGGCTATTGCCGAGGCAAAAGCCACCTTGCACAACGCACAAAAGGTCACGCACACTGGAGAACCGCTCGTTAAAATCTCCAGTGCGCCAGCAGGTTCTGCACCGTTGGGTTCACGGTGCTCACAATAAGCTGGGGCACAAGGCCGAGCACCAGCATCAGGCCCAGCACGGGAGCCAGGGCCAGCCGCTCGCTCGAATGCAAATCAGGAAAGCTCGCCCAGCGCTCGGGCACCGGACCAGTAAACACTTTTTGAATCACGGTCAGCAGCACCGCCGCCGTAATCAGCAAGCCAAGCACTGACACCGTAGCGCTGACCCAGGACAACGGAAACACGCCGCGGAAGATCAGGAACTCGCCAACGAAGCCGTTCAACCCCGGCAGACCGAGCGAGCTGAACAACGCAATCCCCATCAGCCCGGCCAGTACTGGCGCCGGCTTGCGCAGCCCTCCGAAATCGTCGATACCGCGCAGCCCACCCGAGCGAAGCTGCAGAATGCTCACGAACCAGAAGAGCGCGCCCGCGGTGATGCCGTGGCTGAACATCTGGAAAATCACGCCATTCAGCGCCGCAGCCTGGCTGGTTTGCTGCGCTCCATACGCGGGGATCGCCAGTGCGAAGATCGCCAGCAAACAATAGCCCAGGTGATTGACCGACGAGTAAGCGAAGATGCGCTTCAAATCCTTCTGCGCCGCCGCAGCCCACGCACCCAGCACAACCGTCGCCACGGCCAGCACCAGCAGCGGGGTGCGCATCTCGTAAATCTGCGGCCCAAAGATCGGCAGCGCAATGCGGAGCAGACCGTAGACGCCCATCTTCGACATTGCGCCGGTCAGCAGCATCGTCACCGGCGACGGCGCCTCGGAATACGCTTCCGGCAGCCAGGTGTGAAACGGAATCATCGGCGTCTTCACCGCAAAGCCGGCAAGCACGCCAATCGCAAGCCACATCATCACCGGCTTGCCGAGGTGCACCGTCACGGCCTGCTCCAGCGCACCCGAGTGAGCCAGATCGGCAAGGTGGATAAAATCCATCGAGCCGGTGCAGAGGAACACTGCCAGAAACGCCAGCAGCAGTGCCACCGAGCCCGCCATGGTGTAAACGAAGAACTGTGTCGCCGCCGGCCCGCGTTTCGGTCCTCCCCATAGCTTGATCAGGAAAAACGCCGGAATCAAGCTCAGTTCCCAGAAGATGAACCAGTGGTAGAAATTCAGTGCTGTGAATGCGCCGAACAACCCCGACTCGAGCATCAGCACCAGCGCGAAGTAGAGATTCGGCGAGTGGTGCACGCGATTGGACGCATCCACGCTCATCAGCGTAACGATGGCCGAGAGCACCACCATCAGCGCACCCAGCCCGTCCACGCCCAGGTGATACTCGATGCCCAGCGACGGCACCCACGCCACGCGCTCCACCAGGCCAATCGATCCATCGGCCGGCAGGTGCAGCCAGATCACCAGCGAAACCACCAGGCAAGCCAGGGCCGTAAGCAGTCCAACGGCCCGCGCGTGCTTTCCGGCAAACAGCGCAATTGCCGCGCCAATCAGAGGTAAAACAGTAATGAAAGATAGCAGTCCAAACCCAGTCGTCATCTCGTTCATGGCCGGACGCTCCAAAACAGCACGGCCACCAGCACAATCATCCCCGCGGCAAGAATGCGCAGATACATCTGCACGCGCCCGTTTTCCATGCGCGACAGCAAGCCGCCGCCCGAAGCAAGCTCTTCACAGCTCTTGTCGAATCCGCCATTGATCCACGTGTTATCGAAGAAGCGGTTGAACCGCGCCCACAGCCGGAACAGCGCCGCAACGCCGGCTACAATTCCGCCCCACACATGGCGATCGAAGAAGTCGGTCACGCGCGCCCACCAGTGATAGAAGGCAATGAACGTCGCGCCATAAAACTCGTCAACATAGAGGCGGTTGCTGAGCCCCGTCCAGAGCGCAGGGACTGCGCTTTCAATGACGTCGGGTTCCTCGGCCGCAGGTGATTTGTTGCCGTAGAGCAACCACGCCACGCCCATGCCCACGGCGACAATCACACACGAGCTGGCCAGCAACATCAGCCAGGCTGGCTCGGCAAATGCGTGCGCGTCGATATTGGCCGCCTGATTGTTCAGGAAGGCCCGGAACCACGGCCATGCCGGCGTTCCAATGGCGCCCAGCGCGATCGCGAAGAAAGCCAGGATCGCCAGCGGCGTCGTCATTACCTTGGGGCTTTCGTGTGGGTGTCCATGCCCGCGCCACTTGCCGAAGAAGGCGTAGCTGACTTGGCGCGTCATGTAGAACGCGGTCAGCACCGCGCCAAATACCAGCAGATAGTAGGGAACTTGCGAGAGCGGCCATCCGTGCGCCGACTCCAGAATTGCGTCCTTGCTCCAGAAGCCGGAGAAGAAGATCGGGACACCGCACAGAGCCAGCATGCCCACGCCATAGGTTGCAAAAGTGAGA
>JASIJW010000447.1:0-8742 GCA_030050035.1 Acidobacteriaceae bacterium
AGCCTCGCGCCCATGCACCACTACGCCGCCGGCCTCGGCTTCCATTGCCAGCAACTGCCAGTGGAAGCTCGAAATCTCCACGCGCCCGCCCGTCATCCGCTCAAGCGACGCCGCAAGGCGCCCGCGAACGAGATTTTCAAACGTAGCCGAGCTGGCATAGAAATAAGCGCCGATCAGAAGAACAATCACGAGCAAGATTGCGCCGCCGATGGCCAGCGGCACATGGCGCAGGAAGAACCGCCTCAGACGCCGCCGCATCCGGCTCACGGGCTTGACCGTCTGTTCGCCGATCTCTTTGCCAATCTCGACGAGCTTGTGTTCGGTGCCGCTGCTCATGGTGTCTTCTCCGCGGCCGCCGGCTCCACTGCCGGGTCAAGCGCCGGTTCCACTGCCGGGTCAAGAATCTCCACATCGCCCTGCTTGCGCAGGTTTTCGAGCCACTGGTCGAACAGCGCGTTCACCTGCTGCTCCAGCAGAATCTCCTCAATCCGCGGCGCGACCTCTTTGAGCGGCGGCACCGGCTCGCCGGCAACGTACTGCGGCAGCAGCGTGCTGTTGTAGTATGCCTCGATCTCCGGCTCCGAAATGCGGATGCCGCTGCGGAAGCGCTGTTCGATGAAGCGCAGAATCTCCATCCGGTAGCGGATGTACGCCTCCACGCGTCTGTCTGTTAGACCGTGCTCGGCCAGGAATTGGCTCCATCCGGCGTCCGTGGCGCAATTCAGCCGCACGCAGGCCGGCAGCTCGCGGCGCAGCTCACTCACCCGCGCGTCCACCTCCTCCTGCTTTGGCTCGGCAGTTTCGGCGTCCTCCTGACGGATCTGCTGCTCGATCAAGCTCCGGCTGATCAACTGCTCCAGGGCCCGCTCGCGCGTCAGCGGCGCCTGCCCCACCTGGTTCTCATCGAGAATCGAAAGCCGGATCTCGTCATCCACGTCGCTGGCCAGGATGGGATGCTTGTTGACCACCGCCACCACCCGATCCAGCACGATCGGCGCCGTCTGCGCGGCCACGGACTGGCTCCGCGCCGGAAGTCCAAGCGCGCACACGCCTGCCGCAAGCACCGCGCATCTCAGCCGGATTGGCAAAACCGTGCGCATCAGAAGGACTGGCCCAGACTGAAGAAGAAGTTGAAATGCGGCGCCTGGCCAAGGCGAGGATCGGTTTCGTAGCCAGGGACCAGGCTGCCTGGAACCGTAGGAATCGAATAATTAATGTTCACCGGATAGATGGGCGGGTTCAGGTTGTAACTGAAATCGAACCGGATTGGCCCCACCGGCGTATGGTAGCGCAGCCCGAGTCCCGCCGCGTGAGAGAAGTAATTGAAATCGCAAGCTCCCTGAACGCCAGTGGAGGTCGGCGTGCCAGACGGGGTATAGCTCGATGGGTCATTGACGTTTGCCACTGCGTCCTCGCAGGCCTCCCGGTCCGGCTGATGAATCCGCAGCGCGCTCTCCCATGCATCGCTCGCATCGGCAAACACGTTGCCCATGTCCTCAAACAGCACGAAGCTCACCGTATTGCCCAGCCACGGCAGCGTCGGCGGCGGCAGCCGTAATTCCGTACTGTTAATCAGCGCGCCCGCCCCGCCGATCGGGAAGCCGGTCTCCGGGTCGCGCGGCCCTGCGGCATTCTGGCTAAAGCCGCGCATTGAGATCGGCCCGCCCGCGTACAGCCGTTCCGGCAGCGGAATCAGTCCGCTGAACCCCGAGCCGAAGGATCGCACCTGCCCGTAGCGCGTGTTGCGCGCCAGAACGATCTTTCCCTTGTCGAGGCCGTAGTAGCTTGAGTTCGACGTGTCGATGCGGTCGAACTCCGCCTGCGCGCCAAACGGCTTTGCCGAAAGAAACTCCTCAAAGCTGGTGTATGTGCCGCGGTGCGCATCCATCGCCGAGTCGCGCGTGTCGCGGATCCAGGTGAACGACGGGCCGCTCACGCGCACTGCCGTAGCCAGTTGCGAAATCTCCGCCGGATACACCTGCAAGCTGCTCGCGGCCACCTTCACGCGCCGGAAGTTGAGCTCGTAAATAAACGTGTTGGCCTTCGACAGCGCCGACCCCGGCGCCACGAACGACTGGTTCAGCCGGAAGCCTCCATCCAGCCGCGACGCCACATATGTGGTCACGTCCTGGCTGTTGGCGTAGCCGCCGGAAAAGCTCAGGCCGATGTTCGGGTTATTTTCAATCGTCGGAATCTGGTAAAGCAGTTGCAGCCGCTGCTCGAGCAACCCATAGGTTCCCTGTAGCGAGGCCGACTGCTCATGCCCGAAAACGTTATTGCGCGTAATGTCGGCAATCACCCGCGGGCTCACGCCGGTTTTTCCGTTGGGATTGCACTTCACGCCGCCGGCAATCGCTCCGGCGCAGTTGTTCTGCGGCTGCCCGGTCTGCGCCTCGAGGCCGAAGCCGTAGGTCAGCGTCCAGCGGCGCGCTTCCACGGCCTGCAGCATTACGGTCTTGTACGGCTCGGCCCCGTCCGGGTTCTCAATCGCCGTATTCACCTCGTTGAACAGCGCAAACTTGTAGAGATTACGCTGCGTGTCCAGCAGCGCCGACTCGTTCAACGGATCGCCGGCATGCACCGTGATGGCCGGCGCCACCGTGCTCATGCGCGTGTAATGGATGCCCGTGAGCAGCACGTCGCGCACGAAAACCTGTTCGCCCTCGTGAATGTGGAAGGTCACGTCGACTACGTTGGGGTTTCCGGCTTCGGCCTGCTGCCGGATGTCGATCGTCACCTGGTCGAAGCCGCGGCTCATGTACGTGGTCAGCAGCGCATCGCGGTCGCCAGCCAGGTTCTCGGGCGATAGCAGTTGTCCCGGAGATGTGTTCAGCATGGGCAGCAGCATGTCCGCGTTCATGTTTGCGTTGCCTTCAATGTGCACCGCGCCCACGCGCATCTGCGGACCTTCGTCGATGTGGTAATTCACCGTCAGCGGAGCGGTGCGGCCTCTCGCCGGCACGCTCGCCACGCTGCCCGGCGGGTCGCTGGCAGCCGCTTCCAGCGTGCTTGTCTCCGGCGATCCGATTTCGGGCGTGACCTTCACCTGCGCAAAGCCGTTGTTGCGGTAGACCGCCTCCAGCGCGCTTACATCGGCTGAAACCAGCGCCTGACTGTAGGACCCATGCCGGTCCAGCGTGGTCGCCGCGTGCACGCTGAGCATGTCCTCGAGCGTCGGGGAATCGAAGTAGTGGTTGCCGGTCACTACGACGTGTTCTACGCGCCGCCGCGGCCCCAGTTCGACCGTATACACAATGTTCACCTGGTCCGGCCGGGGCGAGGACTGCACGTGACTTACCTTCACGTCAAAGTAGCCCAGCCGCTGGTAGTAGTCGCGTAGCCGTCGATTGCCCTCATTCAAAAGGTCCTCGTCCACGCTGCCTTCTTCGAAGATCGGCACCAGCCGCCGCACGCGGTCGCTCTCCATGCTCGCGCCCTCGACGATCACCCGCACCACCGGGCCGCGGTTGGCCGAGAATTGGAAATCCGCCGTCCGCTCGTCCTCGCGGTACTTTTCCGATGCCAGCTTTACGTCGGCCTCCAGACGGTCCTGGTTCTGGTATCGCTTCAGCACGCCATCCAGCGCCCGGTTTACCGTGTCACGATCGATGTGCGCGCCGGCCTTCAAGTGCGCCGCGTGGCGGAACTCACCCGTGCTCATTCCCGCGTCACCCGTTACCTCAACCGTTCCCACCCGCGCCTGCACGCCGGAGTCGACATGGAATGAGATATCGGTCAGTTGCTCGCCGGGATGCGGCGTCAGTGTCTCTTTGATCACCGGATTGGGATAGCCGTTCGACGCCAGCGTAGCCTTCATCTGCACAATCGCCTGGGTCAGCCGCACATCGGTCAGCGGCGTGCCTGGCGCCAGTTGGCTGGCCCGCTCGAGCTGCGTGTTCGCGGTTGCGCCTTTGGCGCCGTCAACGCTTACCGTGCCGATGAACATCCGCGGCTTGCCGGTAAAGGTCAGCGCCACGCCGTCGCCTTCGGGCGCACCTTCCACCTCCACTGTGTCGTAAAGACCAGTGGCGTATAACTGCCGCAGGCTTGTCTTCAGGAAATCGGCGCTCAGCGCAGTCCCAACTGCATCCTCCAGCCGCTGATCCAGCGGTTTGAGCCGGTCTGCCGGCACGCCCGCAAAAGAAATCCGCCGGATCGCCAGTCCTTCCCAGTGCAGCTCTTCCGCAGCGCCAGCCGCCGCAGCGCCCGACTCAGCCGCGCGCCCAAAGGCCTTTCCGCCGGAGATACCCAGAAGACAGGCCGCCAGCAGAACAGTCCCGGCCCATCGCCGCATCGCCGGGCATACACCTCGCAGCCGAGCTGCCCTTTGCCGCAAAACCATATCTCCAAACAGCCCGGGAACCACTCCGGAAAGGCCTCATAAACTCTAAAATCGTATCGCCGTCTCAGAGGGTGGAAAAAATTTAATGCCATCAGACGGAATCTTCCGCCCTCCCGGCAACTTTATTCGCTCATTTCTATACTAACGAGAATAGAAGCCCTTAGTTGCGATTCGTAGTTGCGATTGCAGGCTTCGAGTACGGCTCCCCAAGGAAGTAAATGCCCCGTTCTTCGTCTCCCGCGCAACCGCCGGATCCAGCCGCTGCGGCGAAAAGAAACACTGTGAATGCGGCTCCGGCCGGCCGGCCCGCCTTCACGCCCGCGGCCTCGCCCGATCCAGTCGAAACCGACGCGCTGGCCCGCGCCCAGGCAGGCGACCATCAGGCCTTCGCTCAGCTCTATGCAATCCACAAACGCCGAATCTACTCGCTCTGCCTCCGCATGGTCGGTAACATTGCCGAAGCCGAGGACCTTACCCAGGAGGCCTTCCTGCAGCTTCACCGCAAGATAGCCACCTTCCGTGGCGACTCCGCCTTTTCCACCTGGCTGCACCGGCTGGCCATTAACGTGGTCCTCATGCAGCTCCGCAAAAAAGGGCTTTCGCTCATCTCCCTCGATGAGGCCATGGAGCCCACTCCGGAAGAAGGTCCCGGCCGCAGCTTCGGCGCTCCCGACCTTACGCTCACCGGCGCTATCGATCGACTGGCCCTCGAGCGGGCCGTCGCCGACCTGCCCGCCGGTTACCGTCTCATTTTCATCCTTCACGATGTCGAGGGTTTTGAGCATAATGAAATTGCTTCCATGCTTGACTGCTCGATTGGAAACAGCAAATCCCAGTTGCACAAGGCGCGGCTCAAGTTGCGTGACGCTCTCAGAAAACATCTCCCGCAGGAGGCGCAGCCATGAGCTCTTCCAGGAATAATATGAGCTGCGCAGAATTCCAGGCCCAGTTGCCCGATCTCTACGCTTCGGGCGTCAACGTCAATAACCATCCCCACATGCAGAGCTGCGAGCTGTGCCGGGCTCTCGTGGCCGAACTCGAAACCATTGCCCAGGCCGCGCGCGATCTGTTTCCCACCGTGGAACCCCCCGACGACCTCTGGGAAAACATCGAATCCGCCATCAAGGGTGACAATGGCGGCTCACGCAGCCGCTAACTTCCACTGTTCTAATTACCCACGGCAGGCAGCCGGGCCGGCAGCGAACTTACCGCTTCCCGCCCGGCTGCCGCTGCTTTCTAGTTGATTTTCCGCTTCTTCCGCTCGCCTTCGCATCGTTTTCGCCGATATACCCAGCGAGCGGCGCCCGCGCTGGCCGCCATGCCGACCATTTCTGCATTCCCGTTCTGTATCCGGTCCGGAATTGGCAGTTCCGCGGCGTCCCGCCCGGCATCTCAAGTTCTGTATGGCAGCCCACAGGAGCAGAAAAACTGCAGGAACCAAAACACGGGAACCGAAACAGCGGAACCAAACACGCACCCCTGCCGTAGCCCCGAGTGACTCGGAATAGAAAGAGGGATGGCCTGGCTGGTAGAATCTGAATCCTTAGCGGCAGTTGCGCCATCGAAGGTAAGGTAATCTGATAAGAGGGCACTCAATGCTGAATCGTCCACCCGTTCCATCCAATTCAGATCCGGCCCAGGCGGGTCAGGAAAAGCGCAGGATCCCTGTCCTTCCTGTCCGCGATACCGTGCTGTTTCCCCATGCTGTTCTGCCACTTACTGTCGGACGGGAAAGTTCCATCCAGTTGATCGAGTCGCTCGGCGAAGAGCGCACCATCGTAGTCGCTGCCCAAAAGGACCCCCGGCTCGACGCGCCGCAGCCTAATGACCTGCACCTCGTCGGCACCCTGGCCACAGTGCACAAGGTCGTGCGCATGCCCAACCAGAGCCGCTTCGTCTTCACTGAAGGCGTGAGCCGCGTACGGCTGGCGAATTTTACCCAGACCGAGCCGTTCATGGTGGCCGAGGTCGAGCCGCTCGAAGAGGTCGAGGGGGGCTCGACCTCCGGTTCTGAAGCTCTGGTGCGCAATGTCATCGCTCAGTTCCAGCAGATCGTTACCGAATCGCCCACGCTCTCCGATGAACTGCGCACCATCGCCGCCAACATCGAAGATCCGGCCCGTCTGGTCGACTTTATCGCCTCATCTCTGCCGTTTCTGACCACGGGCGACAAGCAGCAGCTTCTCGAAACGCCCAGCGTTATTGAGCGCCTGGAGATGCTCAACAAGCATCTCGCCAAAGAACTCGAGGTGCAGCAGCTTCGCGCCAAAATCCAGAACGAAGTGCAGGACCAGGTGCAGCAGTCGCAGCGCGACTACTACCTGCGCGAGCAGCTCAAGGCCATCCAAAAAGAACTGGGCGAGCAGGACGAGGGCCAGCGCGAGATCGAGGACCTGCGCCAGAAGATCGACGCCGCCGGCATGCCTGAGGACGTGAAGAAAGAGGCGATGAAGGAGCTCAATCGCCTTGGCCGCATGTCTCCCATGGCCGCCGACTACTCGCTCACGCGCAATTACATCGAGTGGCTCGCCATCCTGCCCTGGAACAAGAGTTCGGGATCGAAGATCGACATCGGCAAGGCGCGCGAAATCCTCGACGAGGACCACTACGAACTCAAGAAGGTGAAGGATCGCATCCTCGATTACCTGAGCGTGCTCGAGCTCAAGCCCGACATGAAGGGTCCGATCCTGTGCTTTGTCGGCCCTCCGGGCGTGGGCAAAACCTCGCTTGGCCGCTCCATTGCGCGCGCCCTGGGCCGCAAGTTCCAGCGCGTCTCGCTCGGCGGCATGCACGACGAGGCGGAGATCCGCGGCCATCGGCGCACCTATATCGGAGCTTTGCCTGGTCAAATCATCCAGAGCATTCGCCGCGCCGAAACCAACGATCCGGTGATCATGCTCGACGAGGTCGACAAGCTGGGCCGCGACTTCCGCGGCGATCCGGCTTCGGCGCTGCTTGAAACGCTCGACCCGCAGCAAAACAGCACGTTCCGCGATAACTATCTGGACGTGCCGTTCGATCTTTCGAAGGTGCTGTTCATCTGCACGGCGAACATGCTCGATACGGTTCCGCCGCCGCTGCAGGACCGCATGGAGATCATTCCGCTGCAGGGCTATAGCGAGGAGGAGAAGCTGCACATCGCCAAGCGCTACCTCATTCCGCGGCAGATCAAGGAGAACGGCATCACCGATGAACAGATCGAGTTCCCCGATGAGGCGATCCGCTACATCATCCGCCATTACACACGCGAAGCCGGCGTGCGCAAGCTCGAGCAGGTTCTCGGCACCGTCTGCCGCAAGCAGGCGCGGCGCGTGGTCGAAGGCCACACGGAAAAGCTCGTGGTCACGCGCGATACGGTGCGCGAGTTCCTGGGCGGCATACAGGTGCGTGTCGATACCGAGGTGGCCGAGCGCGTCAAGCGCCCGGGCGTGGCCGTGGGCCTGGCCTGGACGCCGGCCGGCGGCGACATTCTCTTCATCGAGGCCAACAAGATGAAGGGCAAGGGCAATTTCACCATCACCGGCCAGATCGGCGAGGTTATGCAGGAATCCATGCAGGCCGCGCTCACCTGGATCCGCTCGAACGCGCCCAGCCTGGGGTTGACGGAGGACTTCAACAAGGACCTCGACATCCATATCCACGTCCCCGCGGGAGCCATCCCCAAGGATGGCCCTTCGGCCGGCGTCACGATGGTCACGGTTCTGGCTTCGCTGTTGACCGACACGCCGGTTCGCCCGCTGACGGCGATGACCGGCGAGATCACGCTGAGCGGAAACGTGCTCCCGGTCGGCGGCATCAAGGAAAAGTTCCTTGCCGCGCGCCGCGCCGGCGTCGAAACCGTCATCCTGCCTGCCGAAAACCGGCAGAACATGGAAGAAGATCTCACGCCGGAGATGATGGAGGGCGTGCGCGTCCATTATGCAACGCACATTGAGGACGTGCTGGCGGTGGCGCTGCCGCTGCTCAAGGCTCGATCCGACGCCCAGGCCGTCTCGCCAACGCTTGCGGCAACCCCCGCGGCGTAAGCGGCAACTCAGGCTGATTCCCAGGGCCGGCTGATTGCCGGCCTTGTTTTTTTGACGCGATCATCTTTCGCGCTGACCGGCACGGCCAGCCCGCGTCTAACCCACGCGGGGGGACGATATTCTTTTCTCAATCATGCAAGTGCGCGTGCTTCCATTCGGAATCCTGAAGGAGTGGCTCGGCCCGGATACCGCCACGGTCGAGCTGCCGCAGGGAGCCACTGTGGCAGACCTGCTCGAGAAACTCGGTTCCAGCGCCGATCGCGCCAACCGCCTGCGCGGCATCGCCGTCGGTGTCAACGCCGGCTATGCCACTGCCTCGCACGAACTGCGAGAAGGCGACGAGGTCGCTCTGCTGCCGCCCGTCTCCGGTGGGGC
>JASIJW010000056.1:0-6961 GCA_030050035.1 Acidobacteriaceae bacterium
GGCGTACAGGTGATGTACGTTCTCGAACCGGCGGTTTACTTCGGCATCTACCAGTTTCCCGGCGCGGAGCGGTTTGCCTACTCGCAGCTCATCCAAGTGTCGAACTATACCGCTCAGACGCCGTTCAGTCAGCATGAAGTGGACACTGACGCGCACAGCCTGCAGCGTTTTTTTGAACAGGAGGGCTTTTTCGAGGCGCAGGTTCACCCGGAGTTGCACGTCGATTCAGAGCATGGCATTGCGAATGTGGCTTTTCACGCCGATCTGGATCGCAGGGCGGATTTCGGCGCGGTTTCGTTGCAGGGAGCTCCGGAAGACGAAGCTCCTAGGCTCAAGCACAAGCTCACCACACTCTTCGCGCGCTTGCGCGGCACCGCGATCCGACCGGGAAAGCAATTTAATCGCTCTACCCTGACCAGGGCGGAACGCTATTTGGAAAGCCTGTTGCAGAGGCAAGGCTACCTGGGAGCGCAGGTCGCGCTCGAAGGCGCGGACTACAATCCGAATACCAACCGGGCGGATATTCTCTACACGATCAAGCCGGGCGTGAAGACGCGCGTCGAGATCACCGGCGCTCGCGTGCGGAGGTGGACGCGCAGGGATCTGCTTCCCATGTACCAGGGCGTCGGGGTGGATCAGAACTCTGTGCAGGAGGGCGAGCAGGCGCTCGCATCTCACTTTCAGGCCAAAGGCTACTTCGACGTCAAGGTGAACGCGCAGTTCAAAAACGAGCCCGGCCAGGATGTTGTGATCTACCAGATCGTAAAGAACAAGAAGCACAAGGTGACGGCAGTGCGGCTCGTCGGAAACGAGGCGCTGCCCGACTCAAAGCTTACGCCCGGCCTCGTGGTCGAGAGGAGGAAACGTTTCTTTTCGCCTGGTAAATTCAGTGACAGCCTGGTGAGAACCAGCGTCCAGAACTTGACGGGGATCTACCAGGCCGAAGGCTTCAGCGCTGTGAAGGTGACATCCTCGGTGGAGCGCGACGGAGGAAACATCCAGGTTTCGTTCAAGGTGACGGAAGGTCCGCAGGATATCGTGAACGAGATTTCGATTGTGGGCGCCAACACCTTTCCCGAGTCGCAATTCGCGCCGCAGGGGCTAAGAGTGCGGGCGGGGCAGCCGTATTCGCAAGCGCACGTACAGGAGGACCGCGGGGCTATCATGGCCAATTACCTGCGCGCCGGCTACCTGAATGCCAACTTTCGGGAAACTGCCACGCGCGTTTCCAGGCAGGACCGTCACCGCATCAACGTGGTCTACCACATCCACGAGGGACCGCGCGTGACGACCGGCAACGTGATTACGCTGGGACGCGAGCACACGAACCAGCGTGTGATCCAGCACGAGACCGCGGCGATCAAGCCGGGCAAGCCGCTCGCCGAGTCGGACATGCTGAGCTCAGGCACGCGATTGTACGATCTTACCGGCGTCTTTGACTGGGCGGAGATTGATCCCAAGCGCGAGATCACCACGCAGAACAAGGAAGATGTGCTGGTAAAGGTGCACGAGGCCAAGCTTAACGATTTCCAGTGGAGCGCGGGCTTTGAGGTGATTGAGCGCGGCGGCAGCGTTCCCAGCGGGACTGTGGCGCTGCCCAACCTGCCGCCGATCGGCTTGCCGGCAAACTTTGCCACCACGGAATCTACCTTCTATGGACCGCGGGGAACGGCCCAGTACACGCGCAACAACCTGCGGGGCAAGGGCGAATCGCTGTCGTTCACTGCATTTGCAGGCCGGCTGGATCAGCGATTCGCGGCCTATTACATCAATCCCAGTTTCCGCTGGTCGGCCTGGACGGCCACCACTTCAGCCTCGTACGAGCGAAATGAAGAGAACCCGATTTTTTCCGCGCAGGTCTCCACCGCCAGCGAGCAGTTTCAGCGGACAATTGATCGCGCCAAAAAGAATCTGTTTTATGTGCGCTACAGCTACAGCAAGACGGACCTGACGCACGTGCTGCTGGCGGAGCTTGTTCCGCCGGAGGATCAACACATCAGGCTTTCCACAATTGCCGGCAACATTACGCGCGACACGCGCGACAATCTGATGGACGCGCACCGCGGCGTGTTTGACACTCTTGAACTGGACATCAACTCCAGCGCGCTGGGATCGAATGTGGATTTCGTGAAGCTGACGGGGCAGTCGGCTTTTTATAAAGAGAAGTTTCATCACATTGTTTGGGCAAACAGCGTTCGTGTCGGTGTGGCGCAGCCGTTCAACAACAGCTTTGTGCCATTGAGCGAGCAATTCTTTACCGGCGGCGGCAATTCGCTCCGCGGAATTCCACTGGATAGCGCCGGGCCGCAGCGCCCTATCTTCCTTTGCCCCGATGGCACCACCTCGTGCGACGTCACTGCGCCTTTTCCTACCGGCGGAAACCAGTTGTTCATCGTGAATTCCGAGGCGCGCGTCCCGCTCTCCGCGATCATGAAGGATCTTGGCTTTGCAGTCTTCTACGATGGCGGCGGCGTCTTTCGCCCCACAACTGCGGTTTCCGTGAGTAATTTCAGTTCACTCTATTCCAACAACGTGGGCGGCGGGCTGCGCTATTCCACGCCGATCGGCCCGGTCCGGTTCGATGTGGGCAAGGACCTGAATCCGATTCCCGGGACGAGTCCGCCGCAATATTATTCCGTGCAATATTTCGTCAGCATCGGGCAAGCATTTTAAGAGGGTTGTCATGACCTCTGACAAATTTTCGCATTCTCCCGAGGATCCCGATCCGGAGCCGCAGAGATCTTCAAACACGCCGAAGCAAAGGCGACGCTGGGGCCGCATTGCAGGCTGGTCGATTGCAGGGTTGATCTGCCTGCTCGTCGCGGTGGTAGTGATCGCCGGCGCACTGGTGAATCGTGACGGAGTGCACCGGGCAATCATCAATTTTGCCGAGAAGAAGGCGAGCGAAAGCCTGGGCGTTCGCGTACAGCTCCAGAATTTTGCGCTGCACTGGTCCACGCTGAGCGTTGACCTCTATGGAATCACGGCGGATGGCGCAGGGCAGTATCCCACTCCGCCCCTGCTGCAGGTGAGTCACGTTGAAGTGGGCGTGCAGATTGTGTCGATTCTGCGCGCGAAGTGGTATCTCAGCAATCTGCACATCGATCATCCGGTGGTATGGATTTACGAAGACAAGCACGGCGTCTCCAACATTCCCGCATTCAAGAGCAGCGGCGCGAGCAGCAACAATGGCAATGAGATCTTCGACCTGGGCATTCGCAGGGCGATTCTCGACCGCGGCGAGGTGTATTACAACTCGCGGCCAAGCGCGCTGGCTGCCGAACTGCACGATCTGGAGCTTCGCGCCACCTACGATGCCCATACGCAGATGTACAGCGGCAGGATTGCCTATGCGGACGGGCGGTTGAAGTACGGAGCCTATCGGCCGATTCCGCACAATGTGGATCTGACGTTCAACCTGACGCCGACTACGCTTCAGTTAAAGCAGGCGAAGCTATCGATCCGCGACTCACAGGTATTGCTCTCGGCGGTGGTGAATAACTATCAGAGCGCACCAGTGGTGCAGGCAGAGTACCGGGCAACGATTGACGGCCACGAGGCTGCCCAGTTGCTGAATAACCCGGCGGTCCCGGCAGGATTGATTCGTGCCGCAGGTTCGATCCATTACCAGCAGCAACAGAACCGGCCGTGGATACAGGCGATTACGGTGAACGGCGACCTGACCAGCGACCGGCTGGATGAGAATGTATCCGGAACACACGCGGTGGTCGCGAATCTGGCCGCGCATTATTCCCTCGCCAATGGCAATGCCGTGCTGCGCGACCTTCGCGCCAATCTTCTTGGAGGCGAAGTGACTGCGCGGGGAACGATGACGGACATAGGCGGAAATTCGGGCGGCGATTCGCGCTCAAACTTCAGCGCGGCGCTTCACAACATTTCGCTGGCGGAACTGAAGCAGGATCTCGGCAAGCATGCCGCAACGCCGGGCGTGGCGATTGCGGGAATGCTGAATGCGACGGCGACGGCAGAGTGGGGCAAGACGATGGACAGTCTGGTTGCTCGCGCCGATGCGTCGATTCACGGGCAGGTGGCGAGCGAGGCGAAACGACCTCCCGCGCCGGCCGGAACCAATGAGAATGTTTCTGAGGTTGCGCAGGCGAAAACAAATGCGGCGCCTGCGGCGAACACTGCGGTGGTTCCGGTGGAGAGCGAGATCCACGCCACGTACACGCGGGCCAACGACCATCTGGATTTGGCCAACAGCTATTTGCGCACAACGCACACGGACCTGACGCTGAACGGCGCGGTGAGCAAGCAATCGAGCCTGGCTTTCCGGCTGCAGGCCGACGACCTGCGCGAGTTGTCCTCGATCGTGAATTCGTTTCATCCTCCGGCGGCAGATCAGCCGCCACTCGATCTGGCAGGAACGGCATCATTCCAGGGCAACGTAACGGGCTCCACGGCTGCGCCCCATCTGACGGGACAGTTGACCGCCATGAACCTGCACATGAACGGCTCGGACTGGAAGCTGGTGCGCGCGGGAGTGGACGCGAGTCCGGATCATGCGGCGCTTGAGAATGCCGAACTGGAGCCAGCGACGCACGGGCACATTACGCTGAGCGCGCGGGCGGCTTTGAAGAAGTGGGCCTTCAGCAAGCAGAGCCCGATTCAGGTGCAGTTGAGCGCATCGCAGATCGACATTACCGACGTGACGAGGTTTACTCCGAGTCCGCCGCCAGTGAGCGGAACCCTGAATGCGAACGTGAACCTGCATGGAAGCGTGATAAACCCGCAAGGGAACGGCAATCTTTCGCTCACCGGGGTCACGGCTTATCAGCAGCAGGTGCAGTCGGTGCGAGCGGATTTTTCCGGCAATGGCGACCAGGCGGAGGTCAATCTGGCCGTGCAAATGGCGGCGGGCAGCATGGACGCCAAAGTGACAGTGCATCCGAAGGAGCGGACCTACAGCGCGCAGCTTACTTCGCCAGGGATTCGGCTGCAGCGGATTGCAGCGCTCCAGGCGCGCAACATCGAGGCCAGCGGCATGCTGCAACTGAGCGCCAATGGGCAGGGCAGCTTCGACAATCCTGCCTTGAATGCGACCGTAGAGACGCCGTCGCTGACGGTCGCTAACCAGACGATTTCTTCACTCAGGCTCGAACTCAATCTGGCCGATCATGTGGCGAAGATTGCGCTGAACTCGATGGCGCTGAATGCGCCGATCGAGGCGAAAGCCACCGTGCAGTTGACGGGCGATTATCCGGCCGATGCCACGCTGGATACACCGGTAGTGTCGATTAAGCCATTGCTAGCGGTCTACGCGCCGGACGAGGCGGCCGACATCAACGGGCAAACGCAGGTGCATGCCACGATGCATGGACCGCTCAAGGACTTGAAGGCCATGGAGGCGCATCTTACCATTCCGGTTCTCAAAGTGAGTTATCAGGACAAGATCCAGATGGCGGCTTCGCCCATCCAGGTGAATTACCGGAACGGCATCATCGACGTGCCGGAGGGAACGATCACGGGGACGAATACGAATCTACAGTTCCAGGGGCACATCCCCACCGGCGGAAACGAGGCGATGAGTCTCAAGCTCCAGGGCGCCATCGATTTGAAGCTGCTGCAGCTCTTCGATCCGGACGCGGTGAGTTCCGGAGAGGTCAAGTTCAACATCAATTCGCAGGGTGCGCTCGCGCAGGGCGCGGGGTTAGGCGGCGAGATCGAAATTGTGAACGCGACTTTTACCGAATCCGATTTGCCCGTGGGCATACAAGACGGCAATGGCGTGCTTAAGCTTACGGGTGATCGCATCAACGTGACGCGCTTTGAGGCGACAATGGGCGGCGGAACGGTGGAGTTGCAGGGCGGCGTGGCGTACCGGCCGCGGATGGAGTTTGCGCTGGGGTTGACGGCAAAAAACGTCCGCATGCTATTCCCGCCGGGCATGCGCGATCACATCGATGCTACGCTACGCCTCGATGGAACGAGAGATCACGCGGTGCTGGGCGGCACGGTAAACCTGACCAACCTGTCCTTTACGCCGGCCTTCGATTTATCGAGTTTCTCGCGCCAGTTCTCGGGCACGGTCATGACGCCGCCGTCGCAGGGGTTCCTGGATAATATTGCGCTGAACGTGGCCATTCACTCAGCCAGCGACATGAACCTGGTGAGCCGCGAGGTAAGCGTGAGCGGCACGGCGAACCTGCAGATGCGGGGCACGGCCGCGGAGCCGGTGATTCTGGGACGCATGAACCTTACCGGGGGCGACATACTGATCAGCGGCAACCGGTTTGTGCTGAACCCCGGCACGGTGCAGTTTGTGAATCCCGCACAGACCGAACCGCTGGTGAATCTGTCGATGACCACCACCATTCAGGAGTACAACATCGACCTGCGCTTCGAGGGACCTGCTGAGCAACTGCGCACCTCCTACAGCTCAAATCCTGCGCTGCCTCAGGCCGACATTATTCACCTGCTCGCCTTTGGCTCGACGACGGAGGCCGCGGCCACCAACGGGACACCGACCAACACACAGGCGGAGTCGTTGGTAGCTTCGCAGGTTTCAAGCCAGGTGACCAGCCGGATCTCAAGGGCCGCGGGCATTTCGCAGCTTTCCATCAGCCCGGTGCTGCAGGGTGGAACCTATCAGGGACCTCCCGGCGCGCAGATCACCATTCGCCAGCGCGTGACGGGTAACCTGTTCGTGACCTTCTCTACCAACGTGGCCACCACGCAGGACCAGGTGATCCAGGGCCAGTATCAGATTTCACCGCGCGTGGCCGTGAGCGCGACACGCGACCAGAATGGCGGATTCGCATTGGATACGCTGTTCAAGCACTCGTGGTGAGGGGAACAGTGCCGGCGCGCTAGCGCGCCGGACGTCAGCTCTTCTTGCTTCAGCTCTTCTTTTTGGGGACTTTCTTGCCGGAGCGCCTGGCTTCCGACAGGCCGATGGCAATCGCCTGTTTTCTGCTTTTCACTTTCCTTCCGCTGCCGC
>JASIJW010000448.1:0-4710 GCA_030050035.1 Acidobacteriaceae bacterium
TCGGGATCGACCGCCTGAGCCACAAACGCCAGAATCACGGCGAGAATCGAGAAGATCACTCCAACGCCCAGCGCGCGATTCCGCCAGCCGTCTACGAAAGCCGGCGCGCTGAGATCGGCGGGGAGCTGTTTCGCGTGAGAAGGTTGAGCCATTCCGTGAAATCCTTACTTCGCCGCCGCGGCGGGCGTTTTGGTTGCTGGGATCAAGAACTTGGGGTCTGCCTGGTTAGCCGGAGCCATGGCTGGCGAGCCTTCGCTGGTCACCGGTTTATTGGCTTCGACTGCGGTCGTGGGCAGCACCCACGGTTCGGCATCGCTCTCGGGCAGTCCCTGCTCGCGGGCGATCTCCTTGAGGTCGTGTATCTGCACGCCGGCGGGAACGTCCTGCGTGGTGGCCGCCTGGCTGAGCTGCAGCGCGCGGATATATGCCGCCACGGCCCAGCGATCGGCGGGCGTAAGCTGCGCCGAATAATCGGGCATGGCGCCGTAGCCGTGCGTCATCACATAAAAGTAGTGCGAAATGGGCTGCGACATGCGCACCTGGTCATGAAGATTGCCGGCCGGCTTGTAGCCGCGCATCACGATCTCGCCCAGGCCGTTGCCAACACGCGAGTGGCAGGGCGTGCAGTAGATATTGAAGCGCTCCTGGCCGCGGCGCAGAACATCCATGGTCACCGGGAAAGGCATCAGGTTCTGCTCTTCCCTGTAGCCGTTGGGGCCCTGGACGACGCCGGTGTAGAAGTAGCTGTCTTCGTCTCCCTGGCCGCGGGCCACGGTGTCCACAACCTGCGGACGTGCGCTGCGGTGGTCGGCGAAGAAGGTGGTGCCGCGCTGCGGAATCATCTTGGGCTCGTTGTGCATGTCCTGGCGGCAGCCGGTGGCGAAGAGCATGGCGGCGAGGCTGGAGATGGCGAGAGCGCGAGCGGCGAGCTGTTGTGCTTTTCCGCCGTTTCCGCAAAGAACGCGGAACGGATGAGGCACTTGATTCCCGTGCTCCCGTGCTCCCTTGTTCCTTTGTTCCCTGTTCTGCATTAGTACTCCACCTCCACCACCGAAACCGGCTTGAAGGACTCGAGGTAGTTCCTCGACTGCACCAGATCAAACTTGGGATCGAGCGACTCGAGGCAGAGGAAAAATTTGTCGACCGTTGCGCCGTCGCGGAAGTTGGGTGCGTTGAAAAGCGGGTGGTAGAGCGACGGCAGGCCGTTGAGCGCAAGCATGCCGAAACCCGCCGACAGGCCCGCCCACAGAATGGTCCACTCGTAGGCAGGCACGACGAATGCCGGCCAGGAGTAGAGCGGACGCCCGGCGATATCGAGCGGGTAGGCCAGCACCGAGATCCAGGTCTCGAGCGCAAACATGGCTGCGCCGCCCATGAGGCCGCCGATGAGGCAGAGGAGCGGCACCTTGTTGCGGTGGAAACCGATGGCCTCCGCCGCTTCCTCGATCGGGATGGGCGAGTAGCAGTCGAGGCGGCGCCAGCCGTCGTGGTAGGCCTGCCGTGCGGCCCTTACCAGGTCGCCCGGCGTTTCGAATTCGGCCAGCAGGCCGTAGGTTCCTTCGCGCGGGGGCATTAGTTGACCACCTCCGGTCCCGTTTTGGCCTTGATCTTGGCCGAGGGAAGCAACATGCGAACTTCGTTCATGGGAATCATGGGCAGGAATCGCACAAACAACAGGAACATGAAGGTGAAGAAAGCAATCGTGCCGAAGAAGGTCATGTAGTCCCACTTGGTGGCGCGGTAGGTGCCCCACGCCGAGGGCAGAAAGTCACGCGTCAGGCTGACGACGACGATGACAAAGCGCTCCATCCACATGCCCGTGTTCACTACGATCGAAATGAAGAACATAAAGGCAATGTTGGTGCGCAGCTTCCGGGACCACAAGGTCGTCAGCGGGATGGCCACGTTGGAGACAATCAGCGTCCAGTACGACCAGCCCATGGGCCCGAACATCTCATTCCAGGTGAGGAATGCCTCCCAGTGGTCGGCAGAGTACCAGCCCATGAAGGCTTCGATTGCGTATCCGTAGGCCACAATGAAGCCGGTCACCAACATCAGCTTGCCCATGTTGTCGATGTGACGCTCGGTGACCAGCGCTGCCAGGCTGTAATACTTGCGCAGCGGGATGGCCAGCGTGAGCACCATGGCGAAGCCGGAGTAGATGGCGCCGGCGACGAAAAGAGGCGGGAAGACGGTGGTATGCCAGCCGGGCAGCACGGCCACAGCGAAGTCGAAGCTGATAACCGTGTGCACCGAGAGCACCAGCGGCGTGGCCAGACCGGCCAGCAGAAGCGATGCCGACTCGTAGCGCATCCAGTGCCGCGCCGAGCCGCGCCAGCCGAGCGAGAGCATGCCGTAGAAGTACTGGCCGATCTTCGATTTCGCGCGGTCGCGGAAGGTGCCGAAGTCCGGCACCATGCCGATGTACCAGAAGACAACTGAAATGGTGGCGTAGGTGGATACCGCGAAGACGTCCCACATGAGCGGCGAGCGGAACTGCGGCCATACCGTCATGGTGAAGGGCAGCGGGAACAGCCAGTAACCCAGCCACGGCCGGCCGACGTGGATCAGCGGGAACAGGCCGGCGCACATGACGGCAAAGATCGTCATGGCCTCGGCAAAGCGGCTGATCGAGTTTCGCCAGCCCTGCTTGAAGAGAAGAAGAATGGCGGAGATCAGCGTTCCGGCGTGGCCGATACCGATCCACCAGACGAAGTTGATGATGGCGAATCCCCAGGCTACGGGGATGGTGATGGCCCAGATACCGACACCCTTCAAGAACAGCCAGGTGAGGGCGACCATCAGCATCACCGCGCCGCCGCCGGCGACGGTAAAAAGCCCGAGCCAGCCCAGCGGCGTGTGCGGCGTGAGCACAATGCGGGTGATCTTGTCGGTTACCGACCGGAAGGTTTCCCCCGGGGCAATGACCCGGTATTCCCCGGTTGCGGGATCGACGCGGTCGCGAAGATTGACTTTGCTTGTTGCCATCGCGGAATTAACCCTTTGCCGGTTCGTGCTCCACCGGCGTTGCTTCGAGTTCTGAATTCGGATTCAACACTTCAGCCACGTAGGTGGTGCGGGGACGCGTGTTCTGGTCGGCGAGCACCTGGTAGCTGCGCTGCATGGCGCGCAGTTTGGCGACGCGGCTGTTCTTGTCGTTCAGGTTGCCGAAGGTGATGGCCGAAGCCGGGCAGGCCTGCTGGCATGCAGTCTGGATCTCGCCGTCACGAATCGGGCGATTCTCCTTGTCGGCCTCGATCTTGGCTTCCTGGATGCGCTGCACGCAGTAGCTGCACTTTTCCATCACGCCGCGTGAGCGCACCGTGACGTCGGGGTTGCGCATTAACTTCAGGCTCTCGGTCTCGTAATCGGAGTAGAGCAGGAAGTTGAACCGCCGCACCTTGTAAGGACAGTTGTTCGAGCAGTAGCGGGTGCCCACGCAGCGGTTATAGACCATCATGTTCAGGCCTTCGGCCGAGTGCACCGTTGCACCCACCGGGCAGACTTCTTCGCAAGGCGCATTCTCGCAGTGCTGGCAGAGCATGGGCTGGAAGTGAGCCCGCGGCGCGTCCAGGTCGCCTTCGAAGTAGGTGTCGATGCGAATCCACTGCATGATGCGACCGATGCGCACCTGCTGCTTGCCGACGACCGGGATGTTGTTTTCGGCATAGCAGCTCACTATGCAGGCGTTGCAGCCCACGCAGCTGTTCATGTCGATCGACATGCCCCAGGCGTTTTCGGTATAGGTCCAGTTCGGGAAGAGCGAGGTGCCCATGCTGGGCGTTTCGCGGTAGTCGCCCTCGTGCGCGAAGTTCTTGTTCTGCTTGAACTCATCGAGCGTCGCGAACCGCACGATGCCGCGAATGCCGAGCGCCTCATCGGCCTCGAGCGAGTGGTCCTGGTCGCCGCCCGCTCCGGGCCCGCCTAATACTCTGGCGCGATGGTCCTGGTAGTGGCTCTTGGTGATGGCGAGCCCCCAGATGCCGTCGACCTTGCGGATGCCGCCGGTGGAGTAGAACTGGCCCCAGGTGTTGCGGATGAGGTAGGCGTTGAAGCCTTGACCCGAGCCCACGCGGCCGGCGAACTCGCGGCCGTAACCGAGATAAACGGTGACCGAATTGTCAGGATGGCCGGGAGCGACGATGACCGGAGCCTTGACGCGGCCGTTGCCCACGGTCAGCTCGACGATGTCGTCCTCATTGAGGCCGAGCCGCGTGAGCGTGGCCGCCGAGATGATTGCGGCGTTATCCCAGCTCAGATTCGTGACCGGCTTGGGCAGCTCCCGCAGCCAGCCCACGTTCGACCAGCGGCCGTCGTAGATGTTCGGATCGGGCCGGAAGATGATCTCGATGGAGTCCTTCGACGCGGGAACGGGGATGTCGCCGCGGAACTCGGCCGCGCCAGCTTTGCTGTTCTTTGCGAAGGCCGTATTGGCGATCCAGCCATCGTGCAGCGAGCGGCGCCAGCCCTTTTCGAAGTCGCCCCCCGAATCCTTGGTCGCCCCTTTTTCAAGCACCGGACGCCAGGTTTCGCGCACAGCCTCGTAGGCGCTCTGGAGCGGCTGGCTGAGCAGGCACTGCAGAAACTCGTGCGCGGAGTGGCCGCCGTAGAGCGGATCAATGAGCGGCTGAACGACGGAGACGGTGCCGTCATAGGCGCGAGCGTCCGACCAGGACTCGAGATAGTGCGCGGCGGGAACATGCCAGTGCG
>JASIJW010000449.1:0-6681 GCA_030050035.1 Acidobacteriaceae bacterium
GTTTCGGCCGAGCGCGTGGCTGAGATCGAGGCCGAGGTTCGGCATGACGTGATCGCTTTTACGACGGCCGTGGCCGAGAGCCTCAAAGCGCAGGGACTCGATGCCGAGTCCCGCTGGCTGCATTATGGGCTTACTTCGAATGACATTGTGGATACGGCGCAGGCGCTGCAGGTCAAAGAAGCGTCGGCGCTGATTCGGAAGGGAATTGAAGACTTTCTCGCGGTGCTCAAGCGCCGCGCGCTCGAGTTCAAGCACACGCCGACGATCGGCCGCACGCATGGCATCCACGCGGAGCCGACGACCTTCGGTCTCAAGCTGCTCAACTGGTACGCGGAGATGGAGCGCAACCTGCGCCGATTCGATGCCGCGTCCGAGGATATGCGCGTGGGCAAGCTTTCGGGCGCAGTGGGTACTTTTGGCCACCTGAAGCCGGAGCATGAAGAGCGCATTTGCGCGCGGCTCGGCCTCAAGCCCGCGCCTGTGGCTACGCAGGTTATTCAGCGCGACAGGCATGCGGCTTACATTTCGGCGCTGGCGCTGATCGGCTCGACGATGGATAAAATTGCTGTCGAAGTTCGCCACCTGCAGCGCACTGAAGTGCGCGAGGCGCAGGAGTACTTCAGCGAGAAGCAGAAGGGCTCCTCGGCGATGCCGCATAAGAAGAATCCGATTACCAGCGAGCAGATCAGCGGGCTGGCGCGCGTGCTGCGCGGCAACGCGCAGGCGGCGTTTGAGAATGTGGCCCTGTGGCACGAACGCGACATCTCGCACTCTTCCGTCGAGCGCGTCATTTTTCCTGATTCGACGATTCTGGTTGATTATCTGCTGGCGAAGTCGACTGATCTCATCGATAGATTGTTGGTTTATCCCGAGCGGATGAAGAAAAACCTCGAATCGACGGGCGGGCTGATTTTTTCGGGTCAGTTGCTGCTCGATTTGGCCGAAGCCGGCATGCTGCGCGAGGATGCGTACCGGTTGGTGCAGTCGCATGCCATGCGCGCTTGGAAAGAGGATTTGAATTTTCGCGAGGAAGTTGGCCGTGACCCCAAGATTTCGGCGTTGCTCTCGGCCGAGAAGTTGGAAAAGACGTTCGACTATACGCGGCAACTCGGCAATGTGGATGCTATCTTCAAGCGGGTGCTGGGAGAGTAGCTCCCCAAGTCTTTGGGGTTGCAATCACAGGTCCCAGAAGCAGGACCTGGGACACCCGGCATCCGGCAGTCAATACGGACGCAGCAAATGACCGCATTGGAAATTCAGTGCCTCAAAGACAACGTCGACAAACTCGTCGAAATCGAAACGATGGACGGCGAACGGCTCGTCGCAGAGGTACTATTAGTCACCCATTGCGAGGAATACGATGAGCATGATCTGCTCTATAGGGTTGTTTCGTCGAACAGGCTTGAGTTCTATATGAATTTCGAAAACTCAGGAGGCTTCGTCATGGATTTTGACAAAATCTTGTCAGTGAAGCCGTATCGCGTGAGAGAGGCCAAAAGCTAGAAGCTACCTTATGCAACTCACGCTCGCTATCACCGGTGCCTCTGGCGCGATGCTCGCGCAGGAGGCGCTTCGCGCGCTCGAAGCCGACGCGCGCGTTTCTCGCGTGCATTTTGTCGCCAGCGAGAATGCGCTGCGCGTGATCGCCGAGGAGCTGGGTGTCTTCGGTCGCAATAATCTGCTCGAAAGGCTGCTCGGCGCGGCGCCAACCAAGATCGTGCAGCACGCCGATGCGGATATCGGTGCGGCGATTGCCTCGGGCAGTCATCCTTCGGACGGCATGATCATTCTGCCTTGCTCAATGGGTACGCTGGCAGCGATTGCGCTTGGCCTGGCGGACTCGCTTATTGCCCGCGCCGCCGATGTCACGCTCAAGGAGCGGCGTCCGCTGATCCTGTGCGTGCGCGAGACGCCGTTCAACCGCATTCACCTGCGCAACATGACGCTGGCAGCCGAAGCCGGCGCGACGATCTTCCCGTGCATTCCGGCGTTTTATAACCTTCCCGCCGATTCCGTCGAGATGGCGCGCCAGTTCGCGTTTCGCGTGCTGGCGCACATTGGTCTGCCGCAGACCGGGGCTTACGTCTGGAAGCCGGAAGAGTAATTGATGCGCCAGTCTCGATTTCCGAAAGAAATATCCCTCGGCGGCTAAAGCCGCATTGAATTTGGGTTATTTGCGGCACGACTAAAGTCGTGCCCTTTCAAAAACCCCAACTTTTGTCCGCAGTGTTCAATCACTGCTGCTCTGCGGAGGGAGCCAGCACAACCAGCATGCGGCAGCGGTGTTTGTCCGCCGGGGCCCAGGCAAGCGGCATCTCGCTTTCCATGCAGGCGCAATCGCCCGCCTCCAGCACTTCCTGCATGCCTCCGGCGTCGAGCCGCAGCCGGCCTTCGAGCACGTAGATCATGCCGGAGACCTGGCGCGCGGAGTCGATCGTCTTTGTCGGGCCGGGCTCGAGCTCGACAAGCTGCGCTACGAAGCGCGTACCTGGCCGCGTGCCGCTCCGCGTACCTGGGCCAGCTCCGCTCAGGGGCGTAATCCGCACCGGGTCGGCGGTGCGGTGATTGGCGGTAAGGTGCGCCTTGCGCGTGATGGAAAGCGTGTGCCGCGCTGGCTCGGAGAAGAAGTGGCTCAACCCGACGCCATAGACGCGGCTGATGGTGGCCAGCGTGGGCAGCGTGGGGATCATGCGGTCGGTTTCGAGCTTGGAGAGCAGCGCCGTCGAAAGCCCGGTCTCGGCCGCCAGCCCGGAGAGCGTGAGACGTTTCTGCATGCGCAGCGAACGCAGTTTGAGGCCGATACAATAGGGCTCAAGCGACCATTGAGCGTACGATGGGCTTTTCGACATGCCCGTTCCTCGCGGAATAATGTGGATGGAAGCTGCCAACCAGTGTAAGCCTAAAGGGCAGGTCTTCGCGCATTGGAACGGGATGTCGAACGCACAGGAGGCTGCAACGCAATGCCCGCCTATCTGCATCGAAGCAATCGCTGTTCCATTCACCCCTTACGAAAGGCCTCCTTCACCATGAGCTCCTTCCGATTCGGCAGTTTGCTCTGCGCGTTGCGCCGTCCTGTGTGCGTGCTACCTACCCTGACCGTCTTCGCAGCGCTGGCGTGCGCGGGTCAGGACAAACCGGCGGGCAAGCCGGCCGCCAATGCGGCCCCGGATGTGCTCGTGCTTGCCGGCGGGGACACCCTACACGGCCAACTGGTCAAAATGGTCAACGGCACCGTTACATTTCACACTGCCGACCTGGGCGACGTGACCGTGAAATGGAGCAGCGTGAAGGAATTGCATACCAGCGAGCCCTTCGGCGTGTTCAATAAGTCCATGCGGGTGCGCGGCAAGAAGGACGCCGGCAAGATTCCCCTGGGCACGATCGACGTTGAGAACCAGTCCGTGATCATACGCGCGCAACATGGCGCCACGCCTGCATCCATCCCCGCGGCCAATGCCTCCTACATCGTGGATCAACCCACGCTCGACAAGCAGATCTATCATCAGCCGAATTTTCTGACCGGGTGGAATGGCGCGGCCACGGCCGGAGTAACCATCGTGGAAGCCACGCAGACCCAGCACACCGCCTCCGGCTCCGTTGGCATGGTGCGCGTGGTGCCGGGCGTGACGTGGCTCGATCCCCGCAACCGCACCTCGGCCAACTTCAGCGGTTCTTACGGCACAATTACCGAGCCGGGCCTTCCTACTGTGAAGACCTCTATCTACCACGCCGACGCCGAGCGCGACGAGTACTTTTCTTCGCGCTTCTTCGCCGTGGCGCAGGCGGCCTTCGATCACAACTTCAGCCTGGGGCTGGCGCTACAGTCGATCTTTGGAGGCGGGATTGGCTATACGGTCTTTAAAACGCCTACGCAGGAACTGGACCTGAAGGGCACGATCCAGTACGCGAGCCAGCAGTTCCTTGCCATCCCTCCCGCGCCGGCCAGTCCCACCCAGCACCTCGCCGGCTCCACGTTTTCTTTGAGCTACGTGGGCAAATGGAAGCTGGTTTCCTTTACGCAGACGGCGTCTTACATCCCCTCCTGGAACGTGCCCAGGGCCTACTCCGCCAATGAAACCAACACGCTGGCCTTTCCTGCGTATAAGAACTTCAGCTTCTCGATGGGCACCCTCAACAGCTATCTCAACGACCCGCCTCTCGCCGTTCCGCCCACTAAGCGCAACTCCTTCCAGTTCACAATGGGTCTTACTTACGCGATTAAGTCAAAGTATTGAAACCTAAAGCTAAGCGGCGCCTGCTGCCACAAAGGTAATCTGCGCTGCAATTACCGAACGCAAAAATTCGCTGCCATGCGCAGTGCGGTTGCGGCTGCCCTGCCTCATACTGTGATCAATGTCATAGACCAGCTCAAATCAGTCACGCATCGAATTTGAGCGGCTGTAATAAATTTTCCCCGGTTGTGCGAATGCAGGCTGTAAGCACTTGCTGCTGAATTGAGCTTATTTTGTCTCGATTCGGCACAGACGCCGCGCAACCCAGAAGTGCGTTGATTCGGAATGGAACATTCAGGTTCGGCATCAGAAGTAATTCCCCGCATTGCCATTCTTCCTCCTGCTGACGGCAACGGTGTTCCCGCATATCTCAGTTCTGCGATTGCTGCGCAGGCAAGTTCGCGCCTTCGAGAAGCCGCGCCAGAAGCTTTCTCGATTGCGGCACAGGATTCGCTTGCGACTTTGGCGCACCGCGGTCTGAGTCCTGCCGAGATTGGGGCCGCAATGAAGGCCGATCTGGTGCTCACCGGAAGGCTTGCGGTTCTGCCCGGCCACTTTCGGCTACGCGCCGAGATGCTGAGCGGCGCGGACGCGAGTCCGCTTTGGATGGAAGACATCATCGCAGAGCAGGACAGGGCCGGCGATCTGGCCGACGAGCTCGCTGAGCGTGTATTGCGACGCTTACTGGGCCGGGTGGAGACCGGCGTTTCGATGAGTGCTGCGGCAGAACCGGATCCGCAACCGGATTTCGATTCGCTCCGTCACCAGGCGTGGGCGCTGCTGCATCGCGCCCGGCATGAGAGCCAGTCTCTGCAGCGGCACAGCATGCAGGACGCTACGCAGCGGCTGGTACACGCTGTTGAACTCGCCCCCGCGCTTTTCGAGGCCCGCGTCGAGCTTGCTCATCTTGCGGTTACGCAAGCGCTCGCCGGGTACCTGCCCGCGTCTGCTGCCGCAAAGCTTGCCCGCCGCGCTGCCGAGCCGCAATTCGCTCGATCCGAATTTGCCCCGCTCGACATGCGCAGGCCTGACCTGCACGGGCCGGCGGAGAATTTTGCCGTCGCACAGGGCAGCGCAGCAATCCTCCCGGCGCTCGGCTGGTTCAGCTTTCACGCAGGCCGGGATCTGGTCGCAGCGCTTTCGGCATTCGACCGCTCGGCGCACCTGCGCGATCCGCTTCACGATCAATCGATCACCCGCGCCCGCTCTATGTTCGCCCTCAGCCGTCATCGATTCGACGAAGCCATTGAGCTGCTCCGCTCTGTGTTGCGCATGGATCCTTACTCCGGTTGGCTCCATGCACAGCTCGGCTGGGCCTTGCACCTGGCCGGTGACGCGGCTGCGAGCATAAAGCAGATCACTCAGGCGTGTGCCGATTATCCGGAGAATGAGTGTGCAAGCCTTTACGGCGCGATCATTCTCGCGTTCAACGGCGATGCACGGCGTGCGCTTGAGATTGTGCGCGGCCTCGTGCGCCGCTGTCCTTCCTTTGATCTTGCCGCGGCGGCCGAAGCGTACGCGCTGGCCTGCGCCGGCTCCGGCTTGGAGGCTCGCGCCATTCTCGAACGCCTCGACTGGCTCAGCCGCGAACGCTTTGTAATGAAGACCTTTACTGCCGCGGTTCATGTTGCGCTTGGCGACCATGCTGCGGCGCTCACCGAGCTTCGCGCGTCCGAGCAGAGTTGCTGTCCGTGGTTTTTCCAGATGCTCGCCGATCCAAGGCTTGGCCCGCTTCATATTTATCCGGAATTCCAGGAACTGGCTCGGATACTGCCGCGCATGGAAGCATCGGCCGCGCCGGCCGCTGAGTAATGCGGAACAAGAATGAGAGAGGCGCTTGCCATCAAACGGCCCAACTCAAATTGCGCCGTGAGCTTACGTTGCTTTGAAGTTTGACCGCTGCTGCACGCGGCCCGTATGATGAGGAGGGTATTTGCGCGGCGCTGGCACTACTGCCTGAAGGTCTGCGCGCCCTGCGCCGTTCCGGCGCAGCTTCCCGGCGGAGTAGCTCAGATGGTTAGAGCGTGGGATTCATAACCCCAAGGTCGACGGTTCGATCCCGTCCTCCGCCACCAATAAACCTGAGAAACTAAAGAATCTTCGGGAGAGCCTGAATTGGCCTGCTGCGATTTTGCAGCATGCTGTCCGTATTCCTTACGTTTCCTTCCGCTCCCCCGACACTTTGCAACGTCTTCAGCCTCAGCGATCTTTGTGATTATGCCGACAAGCAGGAATGTGATCGACGCAGGATCATATGTGTGAGATCCAAAAGTTTTGCCAATGCGCTGGACTCTTTGAGGTCAACTTCCACAAAGCGGAGTCTTTGCATCCTTGGGATTGCAACTGCGTGCTCGCTGTACTTGCCTCGGTTGGTCCGGCTCCTCATTTGAGAGGAATCCTTCCCAAATCAACATTGCATCAGCTTTTTCTCGTTCTTTGGATATCAGGA
>JASIJW010000450.1:0-3187 GCA_030050035.1 Acidobacteriaceae bacterium
ACTTTGCCAGCTCATGCTGGAACACAACGACCAGGAACCTCAATTCTGCTTTGCCGATGCCGATTTCTCTCAGAGCACATTCCAGAAGCTGTATGCCCAGGGCTTCGATGACATGATTGCAGCACTCCATCACGCGGAAAAAGTGAGCGTTCAGGAGGATGACTCACCAGCGGACTCGTTCGCGACTCTCTATCGCCACGGCTCGCAGGGCAAATGGAAGACTCCGCGAAATGGGCACCAGCACCATGCCTCGAACCGCTGCGATCCTCCGGCGGCATTCGAACCATGGGAGGCATGGTGGAAGCAATTTACGTGATGGGTGACCGCCGAACGAAAGAAGCCGTGCCGGCTGATCTTGCCGCGGTCGAGTTGCATCCGGCCTGTCGGTCGCCGATGCAGGTTCCACGACGGACAAAGCAACCATTCTTAATTGCGCTCGCGCCCGACCCTTAAACAAAAAGGGTGACGGCATTTGCCGTCACCCTTTTGTTCACCTCAATAATATCCCCACATCAGAAGTTGTACTTGAGCGCGAACTGCGCGACTCGTGGCCCGGCGGCGCCTCCCGCTCCGTTATTGGCTGCGCTGTCTTCGTTCTGAATATTTCCGAAAGAGGTGCTGCTGGCAAAGCTACTGGCGCTGCCGGTTGAGGTGCTCGGGTTGTTAAGAATGGTGTGGTTGGTGATGTCGAAATATTCGGCACGGAAGGCGAGGCTCGATTCACGCCAGACGTGGAAGTTGCGCGTCAGAGCGGTGTTCCAGACGGTGAAGCCGGGACCGGTGAGGGAGTCCTTGATGACGTTGCCGAAGCCAGTTCCGGCGCCGGTGTTGAGGGGAACGGAGAAAGCTGCGGGGTTAAACCAGCTCTCGCAGGGTTTCGGAACGGTAGCTCCCGATGCAGCCGATGTAGAGCAATCGCCTCCGAGGTTTTTGCTCTTTAAGTAAGGCGACACCGAGAAGTCGCGCACGGCGCGGTCCTGCGTGAGGCCGGTATCCGAGATATCTTGCCCTGTGTATATGGTCAGCGCATCGCCGGAGTGGTGCTGGAAGGTGCCGGAGGTACTCCAATCGTTTACCAGAGCCCGGACGACGCCGAAGCCGCTATGCATCTTCGGCAACTCCCAGACGTAGGAGACCGAGAAGGCCTGCGGATGGTTGATGTCTGAATAGCCACGGTCGAGGGCCTTGATGTCGGGAAAAGCATAGGCCCCGGCCGGCGCGTTGGACATGTTAGCGGGATAGAGCGGATAGACATACGATTCGCCGCTGTTGAGGTCCTCGGTATTGGAGTCCCGCGTGGCCTGCGGCATGTCGTCGATGGACTTGGACCAGGTGTAGTTGGCCAGGAACTGGACTCCATGTGACATTTGTTTCACCAGAGTGCCCTGAATGGAATTGTAGTGGGCATTGCCGATCATCGCCGCTTCGACGATGCTCTGGTAGCTTTCGTTGTTTGTGGGGCAGCTTGTGCTGCCCGAGGCGCATGGTGGCCCGACGATGGGAGCCGTGTCGTAAACCCTTCTTGCGTTGTCGGCGGATGTACCGGACGGGAAGGTCAATTTGGGGCTCGTCGCGGTGCCTGTGTTCACACCTGTGTTCACGGCGGGGTTATTGTCAAGATTCACAAACAGGTGGCGCGATGCGGAACCAACATAGGCCAGCCGCGCGATCAAACTTCCGGGCAATTGTTGCTCGATGGTGAGGTTGTAATCAGTCGTGACCGGTACGCGGAAGTTACCGGAAGGATCGTATTCGCCGACCTCCATCTGGTTCGGGAAGACCTGCGAGGCCGCGAAAGGCAGATGGAACGGAAACGGATTGGCGATCGAGCCAACGCCGCCGGCACATGCTTTCGTGCAATAGGGATCGCTGAACGGCCCGCCTGGGCTGCCGGCGGTCTCGTCCTGGTTGGTGATGGGTCCCACCGTGAGGGTATTGGGGTTAAAGGTTGGCTGACTGAGGTTGAAGAAGCCCTGCGTGCGGGTTTGATAGAACATGCCATAGCCGCCACGCAACGCGGTCTTGCCATCGCCGAAAACGTCGTAGGCGAAGCCCACACGCGGCATGAACTGCTTGTACTGGTTCCTCACGCCATTGACCGGGAAGCCTGGGTCACCCGAGAGCACCATCCCGGCGGGCAAGCCTGGAGTATTCGGTCCCGCGGCAAGCTCGTATTGAGGCGTGCCCTTATCAGCCGCATATTCGGAGGGACTGAACGCGGTTTGGACACCGACCTTGTCATGCCACGGAGCAAACATCTCCCAGCGCACACCATAATCCAAAGTCAGGCGGCGATTAACCTTCCAACTGTCGTCGGCGTAGATGGCCGGGAAGTGGCCGCGGTCGTTGTCCAGCTCGAATTCGCCTTGTTCGAACGTTTGCAGGAAGCCTTCCATGTAATTGGCAAAGGCATTGTTGTTGGCGTCCGGCTGGGACGTCCCGGCCGTGTTGAAGTCGAAGACACCATAGGAGTTGTACACGTTGACTACGTCGAACTTGCTCAGCTCGTAGTGCCCGCCAAAGGCAAAATTGTGCTCGCCCTTTACCCAGTGAAAGTCGTCGTTGAAGGTGTAATTGTTGCGCTCAAATACGGCGCTGGCTGAGGATGCGGCCTTGAAGTAGCCACTGATCGTGGGATCCATATAGGGGCCAACATTCGGCTGCCAAAGGCTGGCGAGTGGGGTACCTGAGGCGAGCTGCGTGACATCGAAGCTGCCTGGAGGCCCGCCGCGCTGGGAGACCTCGCGCTGGTAGTTGAGAACCACGTTGTTCAGGATGTTGGGCGTGAAGATGTGGGTCTCTGCGAGCAGCGCATTCTGGTAGCGCGTCTGGAAATAGGAGGTGTAGCTCTCGAGGCCGCCAAGCGCGATATTGGTGGGATTGTAGATGGCCGGCTGCTGGTACCAATCGTAGAAGTAGCGGGCAAACATATGGTCATTGGTGCCGAACTCGTGATCGACACGCGCTGTGTCCTCGTTAAAGTAGTTCTGCGTGGCGGCAAAATAATCGACCGTGTTGCCGATTTTTCCTGCGCCCGCGTCCGAGGTCGCGACGGGGAAATACTTCGTGAGGGCGGCCGAGGCCGGATCGAAGGCGCTGCTGGGGATGTGGTTATAGGGATAGTAGTTACTGGGATATGCCGTGCCCGAGAACACGTTATAGATCTGCTGGGTTGTGACCTGGGTGC
>JASIJW010000451.1:0-16876 GCA_030050035.1 Acidobacteriaceae bacterium
ACAGCAGGATCCCCCACCTGCAGTAGCTCCGCCGGCGAGCGCGATCGTGCTGGACTGGGCGCCACCGGCGCTCGCGGCGCTGAGCGCTCAGGCGACAGCCAAATCCAGCTTCACGCTTGACCGGACGATGCTCACCGCAGCAGCCGGCCTCACCGGCGACTTGGACGATGCAACACGCCAGGCTATTGCCAAACTGGACGGCGTGAGCGTGCACGTGCTGCGCTTTGCTGAAGAAGGGATGGCCGACCCCGCGCAGGTTGAATCCATCCGTCAGGCTTATCACCAGCGCGGATGGAAGCACATGGTGACCACCACCGGCGGTGAAAGCCCGCTGCACAATGCCACGACGGACGTGTGGGTAGCCATGGACGGAACGAACCTGCGCGGCGCAGTAGTGCTCGTGGAGAGCCCTAAGTCCCTCACGCTGGCAACCGTGAAGGGCAACCTGAGCCCTGCCGATCTGCTTCACCTGCGCGGCCATTTTGGCATTCCGCGCTTCGACGGCGACGGGCTCGCTGGCGGAAAATAGCTTGCCCACCGCATGGGTCAGCGTTCAGGCTGGCCCTCAACATGCCCATGCGTCTCCCTTCGTCTTCACCGGACACAGCGATTCGCCGCTCACCGCCGCAAATTTACAGCGCATCGGGCTCCCGGCAGACCGTTGCTCGAAGCACGCCACAGTGTGATCAGCCCGCGTTGCCACGCCCAAATTCAGGGTGTTAGCCTCTAATTTGGTCTTCCACTGAAAGGGCGCTCCCGAACATGCAGAGCACGTATAACGGGCTGGAACTGCCGAAAAACGGCCAGCCGATCGAATACCGGAACGGGCAATTCGAAGTTCCTGATCAACCCATCATTCCTTACATTGAAGGCGACGGCACGGGCCGTGATATCTGGAAGGCCTCGCAGCGGGTTTTTGACGCCGCCGTTGAAAAAGCCTACAAGGGCAAGCGCGCCATCCGCTGGTTTGAAGTCTTTGCCGGCGAAAAGGCTTATCAGCAATTCAACACCTGGCTGCCGGATGACACCGTCAGCGCGGCACGCGACCTGCGCGTCTCTATCAAAGGACCACTCACGACGCCCGTCGGCGGCGGCATCCGCTCGCTCAACGTCGCGCTTCGCCAGATTCTTGACCTCTATTCCTGCGTGCGCCCGGTGAAGTATTACCAGGGCGTGCCCAGCCCCGTGAAGCACCCCGAAAAGCTCGACATCGTGATCTTCCGAGAGAACACCGAAGACGTCTACGCGGGCGTGGAGTTCAAGGAAAGCTCAGAGGACGCGAAGCGGCTAATCAGCTTCATCAATGACGACCTCCTGTCCAAATCCAAGAAAAAAATTCGCGCCGATTCGGGCGTGGGCATCAAGCCCATCTCCATCTTCGGCACCAAGCGGTTGGTGCGGGCAGCCATTAAGCATGCTCTTGAAACTGGCCGCAGAACAGTGACGCTGGTGCACAAAGGCAACATTCAGAAGTTCACCGAAGGCGCCTTCCGCGAGTGGGGCTATGAAGTCGCCACGCAGGAGTTTCGCGACCAAACGGTGACGGAGCGCGAGAGTTGGATTCTCGGCAACATGGAAGCGAATCCCGGCCTAACCATCGAGCAGAATGCTGCGCTGATCGAGCCTGGCATGGACTACGCGCCGCAAAGCTTCCGCGAGTCGGTATGCGCCGAAGTGAAATCGGTTCTTGACGCGATTTGCCGCTCGCACGGAAACGGTGCATGGAAATCGAAAGTGATGGTCAACGACCGCATCGCTGACTCGATCTTCCAGCAGATCATCATCCGGCCGTCAGATTACAGTGTGCTCGCCTCTCCAAACCTGAACGGCGACTACATCTCCGATGCAGCCGCGGCGCAGGTAGGCGGCCTGGGCATCGCACCCGGCGCCAACATCGGCGACGGTTACGCGGTCTTCGAGGCCACGCACGGCACCGCGCCCAAATACGCAGACAAGGACATGATCAACCCCGGCTCAGTCATTCTTTCTGGCGTGATGCTGCTCGACTTTATCGGCTGGAAGGAAGCTGCGCAGCTGATTGAAAGCTCGATGGAGAAGACCATTGTGCAGAAGTTCGTCACCTATGACTTCGAGCGGCAAACCGCAGGCGCGACGAAGGTGGGTACTAGCGAATTTGCAACGCGAATCATTGGGAATATGTAGCGGGGTCGGCGGCGTTAGCCGCGCTTCGCGCGTTGTTGGCGGCGGTAGCCGACTCCGCTAACAGCGCTAACTCCGCTTCGCTCAGACAAACAGGAGAAGAAAAATGCGGAAAAAAGTAAGCATTGTAGGTGCCGGAAATGTGGGCGCAACGGCCGCGCACTGGATTGCGGCCAAGGAACTGGCGGATGTAGTGCTGGTCGATGTCGTCGAAGGCGTGCCGCAGGGCAAGGCGCTGGACCTGCTCGAAGCCATGCCCATCGAAAAGCGCGACGTAGCCATCGCCGGCGCAAACGACTACGCAGCCACGGCCAATTCCGACATCGTCATCATCACGGCCGGTATTCCGCGCAAACCCGGTATGAGCCGCGATGACCTGCTTCACACCAACTTCAAGATCATGTCGGACGTGGTGCAAAAGGTCGTGGCGCAATCGCCGGAGTCGATCCTGATCATCGTGTCCAATCCTCTTGACGCCATGGCGCAGTCGGCGTTCCGCCAGGCCGGCTTCAACCGCGAGCGGGTCATCGGCATGGCCGGCGTGCTGGACTCGGCGCGCTTCCGTACCTTCATCGCGCAGGAGTTGAACGTAAGCGTCGAAAATGTAACCGCCTTCGTGCTGGGCGGCCACGGCGACACCATGGTGCCGCTCGCGCGCTACTCCACGGTAGCCGGCATCCCCATTACCGAGTTAATCGCCCCTGCGCGCCTTGAAGAGCTGGTGCAGCGCACCCGCGACGGCGGCGCCGAAATCGTGAAGTACCTGAAGACCGGCAGCGCCTATTACGCGCCCTCGGCTGCAACCGTCGAAATGGTTGAGGCCATTCTCAAGGACAAGAAGAAGATCCTGCCCTGCGCAGCGTATCTTGAGGGCGAGTACGGCATTTCAGGCTATTACATCGGCGTGCCCTGCAAGCTCGGCGCCGCGGGCCTCGAACAGATCATCCAGATCAAGCTGACTCCAGAAGAAGACGCTGCACTAAAGAGGAGCGCCGCCGCAGTCAAGGAGTTGTGCGCGGTGATCGGCGTCTAGGTTTATTTCGCCCCGGGAAACAGAAAGCTCCAGGCTCAAACCTGGGGCTTCCGCATTTCACTTTTCAGAGCTGGAAGCTAGGAGCTAGCTGCTAAAGCTGTCGTTCAATCCATCGACATGCTCAACTGGTGCCGCACATCGGCGCCGCGGATCCAGAAGATCACGTCGGTCGCAATGTTCGAGCAGTGATCGGCAATGCGTTCGAGATTTTTGGCCACCAGGATCCCATTCATCGCCTGGCGCGTGTACCTCGGCTTCTCCTGGATCACGCGCAGCAAATCCGCGTGCGCGCGGCGGTTCATGCGGTCGATCTCGTCATCCATGTCGCGAATGGAATCGGCCAGCCGCGCATCGCCTTCAAGCAGCGCCTGCACAGCGGAGCGGATCATGTGCCCTGCATACTCGCCCATGGCGGCAAAATCCACCGGCATCTCCACCGTCTCTTCTCCAAGGACCTCCTTGGTGCGCCGGACGATGCTCATGGACTGATCACCGATGCGCTCCAGATCGCCGTTGATCTTGATCACGGCCAGAATGAAGCGTAAATCGATGGCCATCGGCTGCTCCTTGGCCAGGAGTTCGTAAGCCATCTCATCCAGCTCGCGCTGTGCCGTATCGATGGCGCGCTCGTTCTGCTTGACGAACTTGCACAGGCCCTTGTCGCGGCGCAGATAGGCCTCAAGCGCTGAGTCGACCGACTGCTGCGCCAAGGCGGCCATCGCCAGGAGCTTGTCCTTGAGCTCGGCAAGCTGCTGCTGAAAGTGAATCCGGGGCACCGTTTGTTCCTTATTCCAAAATCATTGTGCAATTTCGATGTTACAGGGAAAGAAATTTGCTTGGGCGCATCACGAAGGTCATCCCCTGCAAATCCGATGGCATATAGACGCGCCAGAACCGGCAAGGGATGCCTAAAGCCAGATCTCATGAGGCAGATTGAGCGAGCTCGATGCGACCGAGCAGGAAGATGTAACCTAAGATGCCGATGACGAGATAGATCGTGGGGATGACAAACGCCCACATATAAGAGTGCTGCGTCTGGACGACGTAGCCAGTAATAATCGGCGCGGCAATGCCCGAGATCTGGCCCGAGAAGTTGATGATGCCGCCAACCTTGCCCACATTGCGCCGCGTGGCAATGAAGGAAGGAATCGACCAGAGGATAGGCGCCGCGGCAGAAAGACCGCCGATGGAGAGACTGATCCAGACGAGAGCGCGACCGGGCGTGTGCGCATGGGCGGCGCCAAAGATGCCGAGGCCGAATGCGGTGCCGCAAATCAGCACCGTGCGCCGCACGCGGTCCCCGTTGGCGCCGCAGCGAACGAGAAAATCAACCATCCAACCGCCCACAGCCAGATCGGTAATTGTGGCGATGATCCAGGGCACGCTGGTGTAGAGAAACGAGTGCAGCAGATCGATGTGAAGCGCAGAGGAAAGATACGTGGGCAGCCAAGTTAGAAGCAGGTAGAAAACGTAGTTGTATGCGCCAAAGCCGAGCACCACGCCAATCACTTTGCGTTGCCTGACCATCGAGAGCAGTGGGATTTCAGGAGCGTTCGCGAGAGCCGCGGAATCGTGCTCCTTTTCGTCACGTTCGATGTACTCGCGCTCGGCATCGGTAAGGCCGGGGTCCTCGTCTGGTTCGCGATAAATCGCCCAGAAGGCAAGGAAATAACCCAGGCTGATGAGGCCAGTCAGGGCAAAGCTCCAGCGCCACCCGAACTCGATCAGTACCACGCCCATGAGCGGAACGCCGATGACGGAGGAAAACTTTGCGGCCGAGTCAAAGAGCGCCGTGGCAAAGCTGCGCTCTTCAGGCGGAAACCATGCGCCGATCGCCTTTGCGTTTCCCGGAAACGTCGGCGCTTCGCCGATTCCGAGCAGGAACCGCGCGCCAAACAGACCGCTGAGGGTCGGCGTGACGGCGCCCGCGAATGAAGCGCAGCTCCACAAGAAACTTCCGATGCGGCCAACGCGGCGCACGCCAAGCTTATCGAGGATGACGCCGATGGGGAGCTGCAGGAAAGCATAAGTAAAGTTGTAAGCGCTAGACAGGTAGCCAAAGACCACGCTGGAAATGCCGAAAGCGGCAAAGAGCGCGTCGTGCGAAACCGACAGGTTCACGCGGTCGAAGTAGTTGATGAGCACCCCAACGCCGAGCAGGCTGGCAATGCGCCAGCGGCGGCGTGGCAGGGTCTTCTGTTGCGTTCGCACAAGCGTCGTCACGCTTTCCCTCTGCGAGTTGTTCGTTGGCGTGTTCACGGCTCTCGCTCCAGCCGCTTAATGATCTCGTCGGTGTCGTAAACGCAACCGCCCCACACGCCTCCGCTGGCCTGCACCAACGCCGCCCACAAGCGCGTATCGGCAGGCAGATCGGGGTGGGAGCGCAAATCCTCGCGCGGCGCCCGATTGGCCAGACGTCGCGCGCCTTCTTCCGCGCCGTAAACCGTTCCAGCTTCGCCGATAAGATCGACACGGCCGGTGAGCTCCGCGCGGTCGATCACAATCTCGATCAGATCGCCCTCGCGTACTTTGCCAATCGCTCCCCCGGCCAGCGCCTCAGGCGAGATGTGACCGATGCACGCCCCCGTTGAGACACCGCTGAAGCGCGCATCGGTGAGCACGGCCACGTTCCGGCAATGCGGCAACTGCTTCAGCGCGCCTGTTACCTGATAAATCTCCTGCATGCCCGCGCCCATCGGCCCGCCGCAAATGAGCACGATCACGTCACCGCCGGCAATTTCACCGGCCTTGATGGCATGGATCGCGGCTTCTTCCGTAGTGAATACGCGCGCCGACCCGCGATGGCAATAGAGATTGTTCTCATCCACGAGTGCGGGATCGATGGCCGTGCTTTTGATCACCGAGCCCTCCGTCGCAAGATTGCCCATCGGAAAGCAAACGGTGGAAGTGAGACCGCGCGAGCGGGCGCGATCCGGACTCATGATGACATCCGCCGGATCGATGCCGTCCTGCTGCCGAAGTTGGCGGCGCAGCGCGCGGCGGCGCTCGCTCTCGCGCCACCAGTCGAGCGAAGCCCCAAGTGTTTCGCCGGTGACGGTTCGCGCCGTCTCGTCCAAAAGCCCTGTCGATCGCAGTTCGAGCATCGCTTCCGGCACGCCCCCTGCCAGGAAAACCTGCACAGTGGCAAAGTTGCGCGGACCATTGGGCAGAGCGTCCACCAGTCGCGGCACCTGCCGGTTCACTTCAGCCCAGTCGTCAACCGTCGGCCGCTCAAGTCCCGCGGCATAGGCAATTGCAGGCAGATGGATGAGTAGATTGGTCGAGCCGCCGAAGGCCGCATACAGCACCATGGCATTGCGCAGTGCAGCAGGGGTTAACACATCACGAACGCCAATTCCAAGCTCATGCAGCCGCAGCAAAGCGCGCGCCGAGCGGCGCGCTGCGTCCAGCCAGATGGGCTGGCCGGAAGGCGCAAGCGCCGTGTGCGGCAGAGAAAGTCCGAGCGCCTCGCCCACAACCTGCGCGGTTGCCGCCGTCCCCAGGAACTGGCAGCCACCGCCGGGCGAAGCGCAGGCGCGGCAACCCACTTCGGCCGCATACTCCAGCGTGATCTGCTGTTGTGCGAACCGCGCGCCGATCGTCTGCACCCTGGCGGCGTCTTCGCCGTCCTCCGGCAGCAGCGTTACGCCGCCCGGCACCAGCACTGCGGGATAGCCGCCGCTTGCGGCCAGCGCCATCATCATCGCCGGCAGCCCTTTGTCGCAGGTGGCGATGCCCAGCACGCCCCTGCGCGTGGGCAGCGAGCGCATCAACCGACGCAGGACCGTCGCGGCATCGTTGCGGTAGGGCAGCGAGTCCATCATGCCGGCCGTGCCCTGTGTGCGGCCATCGCAGGGGTCGGTGCACGCACCGGCGAATGGCTTCGCGCGCAGCAGCTTCAGCTCCTGCGCAGCCGCTTCCACCAGCAGGCCAACCTCCCAGTGGCCAGTGTGGAAGCCCAGCGCAATCGGTGTGCCGTCTGCGGCGCGCAGCCCACCATGCGTGCTCAGAATGAGAAATTCGGGATCAAGAAGCCGTTCGGGGCTCCAGCCCATCCCGGCGCTCTGCGTCAACCCAAACAGATTTCCGCTAGGCGCATTGAGCAGCATCTCGGCGGTGATGGGCAACTGGCCCACCGGCCCGCTGGCATGCGTAGGCGCCGCAAACGCTCCCCCATCTGCGGATTCGAGCACCGAACTGAGCGGGATGGAGATGAATTTTCCTTTCACGCAGCGTGCGACTGCCAATTGAGCCGCGATGGGTTTGCGGGTTGATTGTATAGGAGCGCGAAGATTCGAGCGAGGTGCGCTGATCAACAGCATGCACGACAGAAAATTGACAAGCCGAGAGTAACGGATTTAGCGTTTGGTCGGACCACTGCAAGCCTTTTTCGAGTCAGCCAACCGCGCTGCAACCAGAAACGCGCGAGCGCTGGACATTGTCATGGCGGCGGCAGCCCCATTGCTACCGAAAGGACTTCTATGAAGCAGATTTCGCGACGCAATTTTCTTATTGCCGCAGCTGCGGCCGGCGCGGCACTGCCGATGCGGGCCTGGGCGGCGCGGCTCCGGTCCGATTTTCATGTGTCGGTGATCAACGATGAGATTTCGCCGGATTTCGATCACGCCTGCTCGGTGGCTGCCAACGACTTCGGCATGAACTGGATTGAACTGCGGTCGATGTGGGGTAAAAACATCACTGATCTGAACGACACCGAAGTCGCTGAGGCAAAAAAGATCCTGGCTCGCTACAACCTGCGCGTCACAGACATCGCCAGCCCGCTCTTCAAGACTGACTGGCCGGGCGCGCCAAAATCAGCGTACGGAAAAAAGGGCGATACCTTTGGCATGGCTGATGCGACATTCAAGCAACAGGACGAGTTGCTGGAGCGATCGATCGCGCTGGCCAAACAGTTCGGCACCGGCAAAGTGCGCTGCTTCGACTTCTGGCGCATTGATGATCAGGCCCCCTATCGCGCAGCCATCGATCAAAAGTTGCGAGAGGCAGCCGAAAAGGCAAGCCGCTCCGGAGTGCTGCTGGTTCTCGAAAACGAATTCGAGTGCAACACGGCAACCGGCCGCGAAGCAGCACGGACGCTGAACGCCATCAAAACGCCGCACCTGGCGCTCAATTGGGACCCGGCAAATGCGGTGATGCGCGGCGAACTCGATGCATTTCCGGCCGGCTGGGCCCTTCTGCCTAAAAACCGCATCCACCACTGCCACTGCAAAAACGTCGAGAAGAACGCGCAAGGCAAGCTCGTCTGGGCGCCGGTAGGCCGCGGATACATCGACTGGACGGCTCAGTTCCGCGCACTTAAGCAGGCCGGCTATCACGAGGCCGTGAGTCTGGAGACGCACTGGCGCAGCGGCACCGCGGAGCAATCCTCGCGCGTAAGCTGGGCGGGAATGAAAGAGGCGCTGGAAAAGGCCTCCGCACTGCAAACTGCATAAGCCCCAACGCGTTCCTAACATTTTTACCTTCATCGGAGAACAACAATGGTGACTCGGCGTGAATTTCTTGACACGCTCGCGGTGGGCGCGGCGGGGCTGGCGATTGGATCGACGGCGAAAAGCTACGGGCAGATCATGGGAGCGAACGACCGGCTGAACTTCGCCATCATCGGCCTCAACAGCCGCGGCTATGCGCACCTTTCCGCGCTCAAGGCCAATGCGGAAAAAAGCCGCGTGGCATACGTCTGCGATGTGGAGTCCAACATTTTGGCAAAATTCGCGGCCGAAGCCGAGCGCGAGCTGGGCTACGCGCCCAAAAACGAGCGCGACTTCCGGAACATTCTCGCGATGAAGGAAATCGACGCGGTCTCCATCGCCACGCCCGACCACTGGCACGCGCCCCTAGCCATCCGTGCGCTCGAGGCGGGCAAGCACGTCTACGTCGAAAAGCCCTGCAGCCATAACCCAGCCGAGGGCGCAATGCTGGTGGCTGCGCAGCAGAAATACGGCAAGCTGGTGCAGATGGGCACGCAACAGCGTTCGTCGCCGCACACCATCGAGATTGTCGACAAGATTCACAACGGCCTCATCGGACGTGCGTACTTTGCCAAAGCCTGGTACAGCAACACGCGCAAGTCCATTGGCGAGGGCAAACCGGTGCCTGTGCCGGCCTCGCTCGACTGGGACCTGTGGCAAGGCCCAGCTCCGCGGCGCGAATACACCTCGAACATCCAGCCCTACAACTGGCATTGGTTCTGGATCTATGGGACCGGCGAGACACTGAATAACGGCACGCATGAAGTAGACGTGTGCCGCTGGGCGCTCGATGCAGGCTATCCCCGGTCCATCACCGCTTCTGGCGGCCGCTACCACTACAAGGACGACTGGCAGTTCTACGACACCCTCGTCACCAGCTACGAGTACGAGGACAAGACGATCTCCTGGGAAGGCAAGTGCTGCAACGGGATGAAGCTCTATGGCCGCGATCGCGGCTCGGTGATCTCGGGAACCACCGGCTCAGTGCTGGTCGATCGCGGCGGTTATGAGATCTACGATCTGAAGGGCAACAAGACCGCCGAGTACAAAACCGGTAAGGAGACCTCGTCCTCAGACCTGGTGGGCCGCGACTCGATGACCGACGCGCACTTCGGCAATTTCATCGACGGCATTCAAACCGGCGCAAAGCTCCACGCACCCATTGAAGTAGGCAACGTGGCGGTGACCATGCTGCAGCTCTCGAATGTGGCCTGGAAGTGCAACCGCGAGTTGCGTCTTGACCAGACGGACGGCAAGATCGTCGGTAACCCGGAAGCTATGAAAATGTGGGGACGCCAGTACGAACCAGGCTGGGAGCCGAAGGTGTAGAACGAGCTTCGAAGAAAGGTTGCGAGCATGAGCACTCTATTCTCACGTCGTAGTTTTTTGCAATCGGGCGCGCTGGCTGCAGCCGGCGCAGCGGTCTTGAACGCACGCTCTGCCTCCGCAGAAGCGGTTGCGGAAACCGGCAAGCCATCGCCCATCCGCCTTGGTCTCGCCAGCTACACCTTCCGCAACTTCACGCGTGCTCAACTGATCGCATTCATGAAGCAACTGAATGTGAGCGACCTGAATGCGAAGGACGTGAAGGACCACTTGCCCAGTGATCCTGCAGGCGAAGCGCAGGCGCTTGCCGATTACGCCGCGGCCGGAATCCGGCTCCACGCCGCAGGCGCCATTTACTTTAAGGACGACGATGAAGATATCCGCGCCAAGTTCGAGTATGCAAAGCGCGCCAACATTCCCGTCATCGTCGCCGGTGATCCCACGCCGGCCATGCTTCCGCGCATCGAAAAGGCCGTGCAGCAATACGACATCCGCGTGGCCATCCACAATCACGGGCCGGAAGACAAGTACTTCCCTTCCCCGTTCGACGTGCTGAAGGCCGTCCACGGGATGGATCCGCGCATCGGCTGCTGCATCGATGTTGGCCACGCAGCGCGCGCGGGTGCAAACCTTGTGGATGCAATCCACGCCGCCGGTCCGCGGCTCTATAACCTGCACGTGAAGGACCTCACCAGCTTCCAGGACAAGGCCAGCCAGGTAGCCGTAGGCGACGGCATTCTTCCCTTCCGCGAAATCTTCGAAGCGCTGATCGCCGTCCGCTACCCGGGATTCGTCGATCTCGAGTACGAAGTGCATCCCGACGACCCAATGCCCGGCGTGATTGCCAGCTATGCGTACATGCGCGGCATGCTCACCGGCGCAGGCTATCTTTGCCGCGCATAGACAGCCGCTAAACGTAGACAGCCGCTGAATATAGTCCGCCGCTGAAAGCCAGACGAGCCGGACAGCTTCTTTCCAAGCTGCCCGGCTCGATGTATTCTAGGCAGAACCTGATCGCGAGCCACCGGCCAAATTAGCCATGAGCACGCATGCGAAAACCCGCATCGTTGGGGCCCCCGTCCCTCGAAAAGAGGGCTTGGATAAGCTGCTGGGCCGTGCGCGCTATGTGGACGATTTCGACCGCGAAGGCATGTGGTACGGAGCCACCGTGCGCAGCGCCATTCCGCGCGGCATCATCCGCTCCATCTCCTTCGAACCGCATATCAACTGGAGCGAATTCGCCGTTGCCGTTTCCGCCGATGTGCCGGGCGAGAACCGCATCCAGCTCATCGTCGCCGATCAGCCTTGCTTGGCCGAGAGCCGCGTCAACCACTGCGAAGAACCCATCCTGCTGCTCGCCCACACCGACCGGCAAAAGCTGCGCGAGGCAATCGCAGCTGTTCGCATCGAATACGACCCGCTTCCGGCCGTGCTCACGCTCGAAGAGAGCGAGCTTCAGCAGGTCGTCGTCTGGGGCGAAGACAACTTGCTCAAGAGCTTTCTGCTCGAAAAAGGCGATGTGGACGCAGTATGGGCGGACGCCGCACACATCGTAGAAGGCGAGTACCGCACCGGCGCGCAGGAGCACCTGTACATCGAAAACAACGGCATGATCGCAGAATACAGCGAGCTGAACGGCGTCACCGTGTGGGGTTCCCTGCAGTGCCCGTACTACGTATTCAAGGCGCTGCGCGGCATCTTCGCGCTGCCCGAAGACAAGGTCCGCGTCATTCAGACTGAGACAGGCGGCGCATTCGGCGGCAAGGAGGATTATCCATCAATCCTTGCCTGCCACGCGGCGCTGCTGGCCATGAAGTGCGGCCATCCGGTCAAGATGGTCTACGACCGCATCGAGGATCTGGCAGCCACAACCAAGCGTCACCCGTCGCGAGTGCGGCACCGCACGGCGCTAGACAAAGATGGCAAGCTTCTCGCCATCGACATTCAGCTCGACACAGATGGCGGCGCATATGCCACGCTTTCGTCCACGGTGCTGTCGCGCGCCACGCTGCACGCTGCCGGACCGTACATGTGCCCGAACGTGCGCGTGCGTGCGCGCTCCTGGGCCACCAACAACGTGCCCTACGGCGCGTTCCGCGGATTCGGCGCGCCGCAAGCCATTTTTGCCATGGAGCGGCACATGGATGAGATTGCCGCCGCGCTCAATATTGACCCTGTGGATCTGCGCCGGAAGAACTTTCTGCACCAGGGCAACACTAATTCGACTGAGCAGTTAATGCGCGAGCCCGTCATTCTCGACCAATTGCTCGACCGCGCTCTCCGCGAGAGTGATTTCTACGCCAAGCGTGAGCAGTTTGCGCACGAGAACGTTTCGAGCTCCGTCAAGCGCGGCATCGGCCTCGCAGCCTTTTATCACGGCTCGGGATTTACCGGTTCGGGCGAGGTATACCTGAACTCGCAGGCCGGTGTTGATGTCACGCCTGAAGGCATGGTGCGCGTGCTGGTTTCGAACACCGAGTTCGGCCAGGGAACTAATACTATCCTCACGCAGATTGCCGCCGAAGCTCTCAGCCTGGACTATGGCCGCGTCACCATGGCTCCCCCTGATACGGGAACCGTGCCCAACAGCGGCCCAACCGTCGCCTCGCGCACCTCAATGGTCGTGGGCCGGCTCATCGAGCGCGCCAGCCTGCAGCTCCTCGCGATGCTCCGCGCCGAAGCCGGCCTTGGCGCGCACTTCACCAGTGATGAATTCTTCGCCGCGTGCCAGCGCTACCGCCGCGAACATGGCGAAGTCGTCTCGCTCTGCCGCTATGAAGCGCCGCCCGGAATCCATTGGGACGACCAGAAGTACCGCGGCGAAGCGTACGGCGCGTATGCCTGGGCCGTTTACGTCGCGCAGGTCATGGTCGACACCGTCACATACTCGGCAGAAGTTGAAGAATTCTGGGCCGTGCAGGAGGTGGGGCGAGTGCTGCATCCAGTGCTTGCCCGTGGGCAGATCGAGGGTGGCATCGCGCAGGGCATCGGGTATGCGCTCTATGAAAAAGTCGTCACACAGAACGGCCGCATGACCAACAACCAGATGACGAACTACATTATTCCCACAGCCGAGGACGTCCCGCCGATCCACGTGTTCATAGAGGAGATTCCATTCCGCTATGGCGGTTTCGGCGCCAAAGGTATCGGCGAGCTGCCGCACGATGGACCGGCTCCGGCCATCCTGAACGCAATCCGAAACGCAACCGGCGTGTCCATGAACGCGATTCCACTGCTGCCTGAAGATTTATTCGCACGGCTCAGCGCAGCGCACGCTCTGCAGGAGCCGGCAATCGTATGAACACGCCCCGGGCCATTATTCGATTTACAGTAAACGGCGAACGCATGATAGTGCAGGCTCAGCCGATGAAACGGCTGCTCGATGTACTGCGCGAAGATCTGCGCCTGACCGGGACCAAAGAAGGCTGCGGCGAAGGCGAGTGCGGTTCATGCTCGGTGCGCATGGATGGCGAGTTGGTGAACAGTTGTCTGGTGCCGGTGCTCCAGGCCGAGGGCGCCGTGATTCAAACGGTAGAGGGTCTCGCGCGTAATGACGAATTGCATCCCCTCCAGCAGGCGTTCCTCGACCATGGCGGCGCGCAGTGCGGCGTTTGCACGCCAGGCATGCTCATGGCCGCAGCGCAGCTCATTGAACGCAACCCCAATCCAAGCATCGCCGAAATTCGCGAAGCGCTTGCCGGCAATCTGTGCCGGTGCACGGGATTCACGCGCATTTTTGAAGCCGTAGCCGTCGCGGCAGAGAAAGCACGACTGGAGAAAGTGCACGATGCGTGGTAATGCCGACGTGCATGAGCTTATCGCACCCGGCAGCCTGGCCGCGGTGCTCGAGCTAATGGCGCGCGAGCCCGGCAAGTGGACGCCAATTGCGGGCGGCACTGAGCTGATGGTCGCGTTTTCCGCCGGCCGGCTCACGGCATCGAGACTCGTCAGCCTGTGGGGCATCGCCGATCTTCGCTTCATTGAAACGACAGCCGACGCGGTCGCAATCGGCGCCGGCGCGACATTTCTAGATCTGCGCAGAAGCGCAACTATCCAAGCCGACCTGCCGCTGATCGCCAGGGCTTCGAGCTGGATCGGATCGATTGCTAACCAGGGCCGCGCCACGCTGGGCGGCAATCTGGTGAACGGCTCGCCAGCCGCGGATTCCTCTCCGGCTCTGCTCGTTTATGATGCGGAAGTCGAGCTGATCTCGGTGCGCGGCCGGCGGCGCATCCCCTATTGCGAATTCCACACCAGCTACAAGAGCAACGCCATGGCGCCCGACGAGCTGCTCTATGCCGTGCACCTGCCGCGACGGTGGGCGCATCACCGCCAGTATTTGCGCAAGGTGGGCACACGTCGTGCAATGGCAATCTCAAAGGTGGCCCTGGCAGCAACGGCGCTGATGAATGACGGAGTGATCGGCGAAATCCGGCTCGGAGCCGCGAGCCTTGGACCCTTTCCGATGCGGTTGGTAAAAACAGAAGCCGCACTCGCCGGCCAGCCACTCACGCGCGAAACCGCGCAGGCAGCGCGGCAGGCTCTGCTCACTGAAGCGAAACCGATCGACGATATCCGCTCGAATGCCGAATATCGCCGCACGGTGGCTGCGAATCTGTTGGGAGAGTTTCTGCTCGAATTGCGTCAGGAGGGTGGGCGCGCGTGAATGCAAGACTATCCGCGTGGAATGCTGCACCGGAAAATGAGGCCATAAGCACAATGCTGGCCTGCTGCGGTGCGCGGCGCTGGGCAGCGGCGATGGCAGTGGCGCGGCCCCTTGCCAGTGCGGGTGAATTAAGCGCAGCCGCCAATCGCACTTGGGGTACGATGCAGGAGGCAGACTGGCTGGAAGCTTTCGCATGCCATCCGCGCATCGGCGAGCGCAAGGCGGCTCACGTATCGGCCCGGTCTGCGGCCTGGTCGCAACAGGAGCAGGCGCAGGTAGGCGAGGCCCAGGCTCGTATCATTGCCGAGTTGGCCGAAGGCAATGCGCTTTACGAGCAGCGCTTCGGTTTCACGTTTATTGTGTGCGCCACGGGCAAAAGCGCCGAAGAGATGCTCGCCATCCTCAAGCGCAGGATTGAGAGCTCGCGCGAGGCCGAGCTGCGCGAAGCAGCCGAGCAGCAGCGGCAAATCATGCAGATTCGTCTGGGAAAGTGGCTGAACGGATGAGCACAATTTCCACCCATGTTCTCGATACAGTGCGCGGCCGGCCGGCCGCAGGAATTCGCGTGCGGCTCGAACTGCTGGACGGCGCCTCCGGTATGTGGCAAGAAGTTGCCGCCAGCACCACCGATGCCGACGGGCGCTGCCGCGACCTGAACAACAATGCCGGCCCGGGCATTTACCGGTTGACCTTCGATATTGGAGCCTACCTGCGCCAGCAAGCGCGCACCAGCATCTATCCTGAGGTTTCTATCACCTTTCACTGCACAGGCGAGCCGCATTATCACATGCCACTGCTGTTAAGCGACAACAGCTACACCACCTATCGAGGCAGCTAAACACAGTTCGTAAAGGAACCGGAACAATGGCACGACTGGGAAAGAATCGCTACGGCAAATCGCGAGTCCGGCTCTCGCGCATCACACGGCTCGCGGATCGCCACCTGTTCAACGAGTGGACCGTGCATCTGCTGCTCGAAGGGCATTTCGACCGGAGCTACACCGATGCCGACAACAGCACCGTGCTACCCACCGACACAATGAAAAACACCGTGTACTTTGTGGCGCGGGGTTCGAAGGCTGAGACCATCGAAGCCTTCGCAATGGAACTGGGTGATTATCTGCTGGAGCACCACGAGCAGATTGCAATTGTGAGCATTCGCGTGGAGGAAAAAGCGTGGGAGCGGCTGGCCGTTGACGGTACGCCAGAGGCTGCAACCTTCAAACTGGGTGGCCCGGAGCTGCAAACGGCGCACGCCGAACGTGCGCGTGGCGGCGAATGGAAAATCGCCTCAGGAGTGCACGGGCTTACGATCCTGAAGACGGCCAAATCTGCTTTCACCGGCTACGTGCAAGATAGGCTGACAACCCTCAAACCCGCGACTGACCGCATCCTGGGAACCTGTGCCACGGTGGAGTGGGAGTTCGCGTCGGCCAAGCCCGATTTTGCGCAGGTACGCGGGCGCGTCGTTGCCGCACTGATCAAAATGTTCGCATCGCACAACAGCATGAGCGTGCAACACACTCTGTTCGATATGGGCAAAGCGGCGCTTGAAGCAGCGCCGGAGATTGCGCGCATCCATCTCTCCTTGCCGAACCTGCACCATCTGCTCGCCGACCTGAAACCGTTCGGCCTGGAGAACCCAAACCACATCTTTGTGCCCATCGACGAGCCGCACGGAACCATCGAGGCCACTGTCGAACGCTAGTTGCGGAATGCTCTTTACGTGAATCGATGATTGCGGTTCGGTTGCGCAGCATCGCTCCGTTGCGCTGCAATGCGGCAAAGTTTGTCCGATAAAATCTGTGCATGACCGGCCAGCCGTGGACCAAGCCGTGGACCATTCGTGTCCTTCGCCAGGCGCTCGCAACTGAAAGCATCAACCCCTTCGAGCTTGCCGAGCTGGCGCTCTCGCGTTCAAACCAAACCCGCAATCGCAACACGTATCTCTGGCAAGACGCGGCGTGGACGCGCGCGGAGGCACGGCGTGCGGAAACATTGCCGCGCACCGCAGGCGGGCCGTTCGGAGACGGACGCCCTGCTCTCTGGGGTGTGCCCGTCTCAGTGAAAGACTGCTTCGATCTGGCCGGCGCGTCCACGTCGTGCGGAGTCAAACTCTATCGCGAACTGAACGGCATCGCCGCGCAGGATTCCTGGCTGGTTGAGCAGCTTCGCCATCTCGGCGCCGTCATCACCGGCAAAA